>NZ_LIRO01000049.1:0-7056 GCF_002742025.1 Limnothrix sp. PR1529 | reverse complement strand
GTTGCATGTTTTAGAAAGTCCGGTTCCGCAATCGAAGGGTTTGTTTTGGGGCACGATGGCGTTGGCATTGGGTCTGCATCTTGTGCTCGGCTTCATTTCCACTGGAGATGAGGCAAAAGCACCGCCCACCAATCCTCAAGAAAAAAAGGTACGCATCGTGCAGTTGCCGATGCCGGGCCAGCCGATCGCGAAGGCAGCACCCCTGACACCAGCACGACCCACACCGCCCGCGCGATCGCCCATTCAACGACCAGCGACTAATCGCCCCCCTGTGCGCCCCGCCCAGCGGCCGATCGTGCAGCGGCCTCGCCAAACCCCGCCACCCGCGACGACCCCGCCTGCCACCACCGCACCCGCGACCACTGCACCCGCGACCACCGCCCCACCCGCCACCGGAGCCAACCCCTGGCAAGACTTTCCGCAATATCCAGGGGCAAAACCAGGGTGCTTTAATTTGCAGTCTTGCCTCAGCACGGGCAAATCTTTGGCAGAAGTTTCGCAGTTTTTCCAGAAGGAATTGACTGCTCGCAAGTATTCCGTGCAACCGGCTAATGGTAGTACCAACGGCGGGACTGTTTTACAGGTTTCCCGTGATGGGTTGACGCAATTTCTGAGCATTTTGAATGCGGAGGAATTGGGGGCAATTTATGTTTTGTCAGAGCAGCCTGTTAGCTTGGGAGATTTGACCAAGGCGATCGAAGTGCCGAATGAAATCTACAGCGTGCTGAGTGGTTTGGCGGCAGAGGATGCAACCGCCGCTCAGTTTGCTCAACCCAATGATTTCTTCCCGGCTGGCACGGTTCGATCGGAAATTGCTGCCATGAAGTTTGTGGCTGGCGAAGATCCTGCCACGTTCTTTGATGCCTATTTCCGCACCAACCTGGTCAACAACGGCTTTGATCCCCAAGAAACCAATCAGCAATATGGCGGTGGTTTTGTTTATCGCGTGAAAAAAGCCAGCTTGGTGCTTTACCTCAACCTAGTACCAACGGCTGACAACAGCGGCACGATCGTGGTTGTTTGGCGGGTTGCACCTCAATGAGACATTAACCCAGCCGCACAAAACCAGAATTACCTGGGCGATCGCTTGTTTAATTTCCAATGATCACCTTCCACAAAATATGGATTCATTGATCGCCCGATCGTAGCCATTGTTCAGGAACCCAAATAGGAGCTAGGAATCGATGTCGAATTTGTTTCAGTTGATTGCTGTTGGTGGGCCGGTGATGATTCCCATTGTCGGGATGTCGATCGCCACCGTGGGTTGTGGACTAGAGCGATCGTGGTTTTGGTATCAACTCCTGAGCCGTGAAGATCGTATTGTGCGGGAAGTTTTAGAAGCCGCCCACTACGATTTGGCAGATGCAGCAGCGATCGCCCGCCAAGCCAAGGAATTGCCGATCGGGCGGTTTTTATTAGCCCCTTTGCGGCTCCAAGATCCCACCCCAGAAACCTTTCGCCTCGCCCTGGAAACAGCAGCCGATCGCGAGTTTATTGAAATGCATCGTGGGGACAAACTCCTTGAAAGCGTTGTGGGCATTGCCCCGCTCCTGGGTCTGTTGGGAACAGTGACTGGCTTGATTGCCACCTTTGCCAACCTCAACATCGGCGGCTCTGGCGGTGCGGAAGAAGCCAGCAAAGCAGCAGCCGGGATTGGGGAAGCCCTCACCACAACGGCCGGAGGAATGATCGCGGCGATTTTAGCCTTGAGTATTCTCAGAATCTTAGTGACTTTCCAAACTAAGCAAATGCAGTACTTTTCTCAAGTAGGCGCTGCCCTCGAACTGATTTATCGGCAGGTCTGGTATGAAGCCAACCGAGATGATTCAAACACGAATGTGTCAGAAGCAGAATCTGACTCAAACTTGAATGGCATCAATCTAAGATCTGAAAAAACTGCAACAACTAACTAACTCATGCCAAGTTAAGTTATGAATAAAGCTTGATCGATGCAGAGCGCAAAACAGTTTTCTAGGAGCACAGGATATGTATTCCCGCAATCGTCGTAATCAGCCTTCTTCGCAGATTCCCGAGGTTAACTTGGTGCCCATGATGGATGTGATCATGACCATTTTGACCTTTTTTATCATTGTTTCCATGACCTTAACGGGGAATAATAGCGCCCTGAAAATTAACCTGCCCAAGGCAGATGCTCCCCCAGCCAGCAAAGAAAAAACGCCCGACCCGCTGATGGTGAGCCTGTCCAGTACTGGGCAAATTTCGGTGGGTAGCCAACTGGTTTCCGAAGCAGATTTGATCTCGCAGGTGCAAACCTATTTGAGCAAAAGTCCCGAAGGTGCTGTTTTATTAAAAGCCGATAATAAAGTTGCCTATGAGCAACTCGCCAAACTCTTGGGTAAGTTGCAGCAAGCCGGGGGCGATCGCGTGTCGTTGGCGATCGAGTCACCCTAAATAGTCATGAATTTTTTAAAACCTTAATTTGACTGGCATCTTGATCTATTTCACTATTTATTGATCATGCTAATTAGCGCTCGACTGGCGATCGCCCTGGCTGGCTTGGGGCTGCTTCTAGGAGGCTGCTCCAAACTCGACACGGAAAAAATCTCCGCTCAAATTCAGCAAGAATTACTCAACGCCAAAGTGCCGGTGAATCAGTTGCGTTGCCCAGCGAATTTAACCCCTCGGACGGGGCAAACTTTTGAATGTGTGGGCAAGCTGGAACCGGAGGGCAATTTCTTTGTGGCTGTGACCCAAGTGGACGATCGCGCCACCATTCGTTGGGAAGTGATTAACTCTTGGCGGCTGTTGGATTTAGGTTCCTTGCAGACCGATTTACAGACAGCCTTAGCGGTTCAAGAATCAACCAGCGGCCCCAGCAACAGCCTAAAAATTGACTGTGGACAACCCTATCGAGTGGTTTCACCAGGCGATCGCTTTGAATGCCAAGTGATTGGGGCGGGCCAGGTGCGATCGATCACGGTGGATGTGCGCGATCAGGGGCAAATCACCTGGCAAACGCCCCCGCCGGCCTTGACGGCCCAACGGCCCAGCAATCTACCAGCCCAGGCGATCGCCCCCGAAACCAGTTCCACCCCCGCCAGCACCGATCCCGCAACCGCCACCACACCGGCCGCCCCGCGTTCCGCTCCGGCGGCTGCCCCAGCTCCCGGCCCAGCCAAGGATGCGACCGGCTGGACAGAATTAGCCGACTAACCGGCCTGGGTTGACCTGGGGAAATTCCGGCGCTTAATGGCCAACCCAAATCACTTCGGGGCCGTCTTCGTCGTCTTCCCAGTCTTCGTCGTCTTCCCAGTCTTCGTCATCTTCCCAGTCCTCATCATCACCCAACTCAGCCCCATCACCGCGCAGGGGGCGATCGAGCAGGGTGGGCAACTCCAAAACGACGGGGCCCAACTGATCCAGCCAATCCCAAACCCGCTGCAACAGCCCATCCAAGTTATGGCGGGTGGCGGCGGATACCTTCAGGATCGGTTCCGGGTGGTGGGGTTGCAGCTCCTCGATCAGGGTATCTACCCAATCGGCATCCACCGCGTCTACTTTGTTAATGGCTAGGATTTGCGGGCGATCAGTCAGGCCTCGTCCATAGGCCTGTAGCTCGTTTTGAATCGTGTGATAGGCCGCGATCGGGTCTTCTCCTGTCGCATCCACCAAGTGCAACAGCAGCCGCGTCCGTTCAATGTGCCGCAGAAACTCATGGCCCAGACCCAAGCCCTCGTGGGCCCCTTCAATCAAACCGGGAATATCCGCAAACACCGTGCCATCGCCCGTGGGCCGGCGCACCACGCCCAAGTTCGGTACGAGGGTGGTGAAGGGGTAGTCGGCAATTTTCGGCTTGGCCGCCGAGAGCGCGGAAATCATTGTGGACTTGCCCGCATTCGGCAGCCCCACGATCCCCACCTCCGCCAGTAGCTTTAGTTCCAAATACAGCCGAAATTCTTCGCCGGGTAACCCAGGCAGGGCCAGTTCCGGTGCGCGGTTCCGGTTGCTCAAAAAATGGGCATTCCCGAGGCCGCCCTTGCCCCCTTTGGCGATGCAAATCCGCTGGCCGGGTTGCACCAAATCGGCCACCAAAACCCGGGTGTTGGCATCATAAACCGCTGTTCCGCAGGGCACTTCCACCACCAAATCTTCGCCGCTGCGGCCGGTGCAATTGTTGGGGCCGCCGCGCATTCCGTCTTGGGCCTTGAAGCGAGCGTTGTAGCGAAAGTCCAATAGGGTTTGCAGGCGATCGGTGGCGACAAAGTAAACGGAGCCGCCCCGGCCCCCGTTACCGCCAGCGGGGCCCCCGGCGGGCACATATTTTTCCCGACGAAAGGCAACGATGCCGTCGCCCCCGTTGCCAGCTTGGACGACGATTTCTGAATGATCAATAAATTGCATGAAATAGTGGCGCGAAGTGATGGGAAAGCAGCATTGGGGAAGTCCAGCAACCCTAGCCGGGGATCGCAGGTGATCCGGGAGATGAAGGCTCGCGATCGAGCTAGCGGTGGCCTTGGGTTGGGCGGAGATCCCCGATCGCCCCCAGAACCCACCTAGCAGTAGGGGGTGATGTCTTCACCACAGTCGTCTGCCAAGTAGGAGAGAGCACGGAATCGCAACCCCATGAGCTGGTCGTAGAGTGGGTTGAGCTTGCACATGGGGGGAATGTGGGCCAGCTTGCGCCCAAAAACGACCACATCCCGCTCGAAGGGGCATTGGGCGGGGATCATTTTACAGAGAAAGTGCGCAACTTTGGGATTGTGAATTTCCAAACCATCGAGCCAATGGCGCACGGGGTTGAGCACATCGCCCCGGTGTGGGTCGGGGTGGGTCTGAATCGGCTCGGCGCAATTGAGGGTTTGTTGTAGGGCTTCAAAGGCGGGAATTTTGCGGCCAAGGGCGGTGCTGAACTGCCGAATGAGCTGATCTTCGGAGTCGGAGTAAATGCCGTCAGCGATCGCCACCATCACGGCGGTGCGCAGGAAGTTGTCCGCGTGGTGGGGGTCGTCTCCGAGTTCGGCGGCCAGTTCTTCGGGGGTGAGGGGTTCGAGGATGGCTTCGGGGTCGAGGGTTTCGTGGGTGAGGGAGGTGATGATTTCCCGTTCTTCATCATCAAGGTGACCATCGGCCCAAGCAACGGTGGTCAGGCCTCGCAACCACAGCAGGGTACGAACGCGATCGGATGGTTCTGCCACAAGAGTCATAAAAACTGACACCTAATCGCAACTTTGTGTCTCAATCCCTTTGTGTCTTGATCAATATCCTAAGAGGGGCGATCGCGCCCTGGCCCGCAGTACCTACTTCTCTTAACAACTGATCTTTGAACAACGGATCACAACTGTTTTAACAACTGAATCTGGCTGGTGAATTTGGCCAAGGAATTGGGCTGATCGGTTGAAACTATTGGGGGGCTGGCGGGGGTGGCTCCGGCTCAGTGCGCGAATCTGAGTGAATTTCTGAAACTTTACTGACCAGGAATACGAGCCGGAATGGCTGACCCATATCTTTTTCCAGAAATTCTTCGAGCAATTGGGCTTGAAAGGGCGAAATGCTCTCGGCCGATTGAACGGTGAGGCGAACTTCTGGTGGGCTGGCCAGCCAGTTAACGCTGCTGTCAATGAGCTTCACGCGCCGGAAAGTGAGGGTGCGATCGAGCAGGGCTTGGCGCAAGCTGGCTTCTAGCCGGGCCTGGCGCACCAGTTCGGAAAAGCTGTAGGTCAACGGCACGGCTAACAGTAGGGTCATGCCGACGATCGCGGTCATGCCGTGGCGGCCGGTTTTCAAGGGCAGTTCCCCCAAAACCCAGAAGGTTAGCGCCGCCGCCAAGGCAATGCCACAGAGGTTTGTCAACAGCAGTAGGGCGGCCCCTTGGGCCAACAGACCATAGCCCTGGGAAATGGCGAGACCAACGGTACAGGCGGGCGGCATCAGGGCCACGGCGATCGCGGTTCCTGCCACGGTTCCCGAAACCTTGGGCTGCACCATGGCATAGGCGCTGACCGCTCCGGCCACGAGGGCCACGCCTAAATCCAACAGGTTGGGATTTCCCCGGGCCAGCACTTCACTGCCAAAGGCGGGAATGCCTGCCAACCAGCCAACCAAGGCAGACAGCCCGATCGCCAGAAACACACCACAACTGAGCGACCCAAAACCCCGCCGAAACAGAGACCAATCGCCCGCCACAACGCTCCAGGCGATCGCCCGAATGGGCAACATCAGGGGAGCGATGATCATGGCCCCAATGATGACGGCGACGCTGTTGGCCAACAGTCCAAAAGAGGCAATCAGACAGGCCGCGAGGACTTGGGTGAGATAGGGGCGATCAATCCGCGCATCTTCCCAGAGCATGTGATTGAGCTGGGCCGATCGCTCCGGTGACAAGCGCTGCCACTGAATCAGCCGCTGACGGGCGGCCTTGCCCCATTGCCAAAGGTCAGACCGGCTAGCCCGCCACCCCCCCTGCCTGATCCACCCCGACTTGTGCTGCTTTTGTGCCATGAACTGGCTCCTGATTGCTGGACTGCTGTGGGATTGGGCAGGCTCCATTATCGATCGCGCCCGCAGGAGGTTGACGGCGCGATCGGTGCGGTGCGATCGGGGGGGATGGAGAGGATTTGGATGCCCAATCCGCGTCGGCTGTTGATTGGCAGCGATTGGGGGCATGGAGGGGCGATCGGAACTGTCATCGGAACTGCCAATCGATCCCAAGCTCAGGGCATGGTTGGGGTAATCTTTAAAGAGGATGCAAAAAAATTTCATGTTTCTTTAGCTTCCAGGGATCACGATTCAGGTCTGAATTCCTTACCCTGTGGAATTGACCCGCTGGAATTGACCCTGTGACGTTGGGCGAACAGACCGCCTAACGCCATCGCCGCCAATTGCCTCTCACTTGCCACCCGCCTGGGGTTAAACCATGGCCCTCGACTTGCCCGATCGCACCACAACGGACGCTTCACCCGCACCCATGCCACCGACCCCGATCGATGACGAGATCCTTGATCTGGATGACGAAGCCCTTGACCCTGGAGATGACCTGTGGCTCCCGGGAACTGCTTGGCTGAGCGGCCCCCGGGGGTTGTTGGTGGGCCTGGGGGC
>NZ_LIRO01000110.1:0-8124 GCF_002742025.1 Limnothrix sp. PR1529 | reverse complement strand
CCCGATCGGGCCAGCCCAGTTCCTCGCAAGCAAAGGGTAGTGGCTCCGGCGCGTGGGAACCGTAGCGGCGAATTTGGAGATCCGGTTGCTGGGCGGCCAGGAGGCTTAACCCGGCAATGATGGCCGATCGCTGGTCGGCATCGGCGGCGCGATCGTCTAACCAAAGGATCGATCGGGCGGGGCCGCTGTGGCGCACCCAATTGGGCGTGGCGGGCAAAAAGTCTGCCGTTAATCCGCCTTCTAACCACAGGGGCGGCACTCGCAGGGCCTGGGCCGTTTCCCAGCGATCGGCGAGGGCCTGGCCGAGGGCGATCGGCCGCAACGGCAACCCACAGGAACCGAGGGCCGTTTCGCGCTCAAGAGTGCCCGGGGCTTCGCAATCCACTTCCCAGGTTTGAACCAAACGCACCCGCAACCGCACGTTGGCCCAATCGGCCACCGCACAGGCCGATCGCCAATCGGTGGCCAGGGCCACATCCAAGGCCGGCAGCCCCGTTTGGCCTTCCAACACCTGCACACCGCTGCCTTGCAACTGGGTTTCCCAAGCACGACAGGCCTGATGGACTTGGCCGCTGCTGCTGGCTCCGAAGGGTTGCACCACGAGCCGCACCTCATGGCCTTGGGCATCCAGGGCCCGGGCCAGGGCGGCGATTCGATCGACCTCCACGCTGTCGCTGGCTGCGAGGGAGACCACCACGGCCACGGTCAGCGCACTGGGTTCCGGGATCGATCGGGCTAACAGGTGATGCCAGCCGGTCCAGGTTTCTCCCAAGGCGGCGCGGGTGAGGTAGCGCTGGCGGGCCGCTTGGTTGGCCGCTTGCCCCAAGCGATCGCGCAAATCCCGATCCTCAATTAACTGGCCCAAGGTGGCGATCCAGTCTTCCGAATCACCACACAGGAACCCCGTAACTCCCGGTTGAATGGCTTCCGCATAGGTTCCCCAATGGGAGGCCACCGTGGGCACGGCCAACAGGGCCGCCTCAAAATATTTCAGCTCGCTCTTCCCGGCGGTGAATTCCCGATCGCGCTCTAGGGGAGCCAAGTTAATGTCCAAACGGGCATACACTTCCGGCAGTTTTTCCCAGGGCAAAATTGGCAACCGCTCCAGTCGATCGCCCCAGGTTGCCGCGAAGTCCGCCGATAGTTCCAAATGCCCCACCACCAACAGTCGCACTTGGGGATAGCGGGTGGCAATGACCTGCAAGGCGGCCTCACATTCCGCAAAGTCCCGCTGGTGGGTTTTGGTGCCGCTGAGATAGCCCAGGCGCACCACGGAGCGATCGCGCTCATCGGTTCTGGCCGCCAGGGTTTCGGCCGCTTGCCGTTCCATTTCGGCGCTGGCTCGGTTGGGCAACAGCGCCACGGGAGTGCCGGGGAATCGCTGTTCGATCGACCGTTTCAAGTTGGCAGTGCTGGTGCTGACCCCATCCACCCGGGCGATCGCCCGTTGGTATTGGTGCATCATCTCCTTGTAAACCTGCCGCAGTTCCTCTTCGCCGCTGTTGGCATCTTCCAACTGATAGAGCAGATCCGGATCAAAGACCAAATCATCGGTTTCAAACACAAACCGCACGCCCTGTTTTCGCCCTTCCTCGATCGCTGACTCCAGGTTGGGATGGAAGGTGGGCCGGTGCATCACCACCACTCGGTATTGATCCAACAGTTCCCGGTAAGGATATTGGGCAATGTCGTAGACCTCAACGCTGTAGCCCAAATAGCGCAGGGCTTCCGCCTGGTGCAGGCAACGGTAACGGTAAGGCGCACCGCCGCAGCCGCTGATGAAGGCAAACATCCCGATCGGGCGATCGTCCGCCTTTTGCACCTTCACTGGAGCCGCCAAGCGTCCTTCGCGCACCCCCACCAACAGGAAATGCTCAAAGGCGCTGCGATATTGCCCCAGTTCCACCGCCAAGGCCGCGTCGCCATAGGTTTGCAAATAAAATTCGCTGTCAAAGTTGGGATTGGGATTCAGCCCCTCCGCCATTCCCACTTCAAGGAAATGTTCGATCGCGCTGTTGAAGTCCTTGGCCGCCAATCGCGCTTTCACCTGGGGATAGGTTTCCAGGTAGTAGCGGGTTTTGAAGAGGGGGCTGGGGTCGCGCCCTTCCGTCGCCCCGTTGGCCACAAAGTGGGTAAAGGCCTGGCTATAGGTGGCATTGGGCAGACAGTTGGCCACATCCGGCTGGGTTTCCAGATAGTAGGCCGCATCAAACAGCCGCAGGAGAGCGTGGGGCTTGCGCAAATCCAGGCTGGGCAACTCTCGCTTAATGGCCTCATAGATCGCAGACTGTTGGGCCGCCGGATCGGGGGCGATCGCCAGTTCCGGGGGAATTTGCGACAGGGCCACCAGCGTGCGCGCAAACAGCTCCGGATCAAAGTGATCGGCCGCTGGCGGCCGCAGTTTGTATTTCAGCTTGATCCAAAAATTCCGCAGGGCCCAAAACTTGCTGCTACGAATGATGTCTAACAGGCGACGGGTTTCCTCAAGGCGCGATCGCAACTCCCGAAACTGATCTTGGGCGGCGGCGATTTGGGCCTTGGCGTGATCCCGCAGTTCGTTGGCCCGGGCGATCGCCTGGTGACCGTGCTTCACTTCCAACTCCGCCAGTTCCAATTCCTCGTGGAGGTCGGCAATTTGATCCCGCAGGCTTTCTAGGTCCTGATTAGCCGCTTGCAGCAGGTCTTCTGTGCATTGCAGCCGACTGTCATAGGTTCCAATCAGGGCTTGGTACTGATCCACTTGCAATCGCCCCTCGATCGCCCCCTGTTCGGCGGTCAGGACTCGGGCCTGATAGCGACTGAGATCCGCGCGGGTTTGCTCCAGTTGAAATTGGCTTTGGGCCAAGGCCGGTTGCAGTTGGGCCAGTTGTTGTTGCAGTTGCCGAAACTGCCCTTGGCGATCGCGGGTCTGTTCAGCCAAGGCCCAATCTTGCAACCAGGTGAGGGCATCGGTGGGCGCGCTGGGGTCGATCGGCAATTGCGGGTGTGGAGCCAGGGCCCGGGCGTTGAGCTGCTGATAAAGGGCGGTGGCCGTGGGATAAAAATGCTGGAAAAGGGCTTGGCGTTCATCGGCGATCGCCTCCCAGTCGGGCAAAATCAGGGTTTCGGGCCCCCATTCCACCGCCCCGGCTGCCAAGTCCACCAAAATGGCGCGATCGCCCAATTGCTCAAGGGCCACCAACAGCGCCTCGTGGTAGGTTTGCCAAACCCGCAGGGCCCATTCTGGATCTTCGAGGGCCCGATCGCCCGCCGCCCGAAACAGGGCCGAAACGCCCACCCAAGGGGCACAGGACACCAACACAAACCGAGCGGTGGGGAACTGGGTTTGCCAATCACTCAAAAACAAGGTGGCCAAAGCATCCGCCACCACCACTGGGCCCGTGGGCCAGCGGCGACAAAGCTGCCCCAGGCGATCGATCCACAGGGCCGAAACCGGCTCCGGTTGCCGCGTCACCCAACCGGACTCTTGGAAACCTTGGGCCCGCAATACGGCCTGATGCCAGGGTTCCACGGAAACCGGTCGCCAGCCCAACTCTTCGAGGGCCGCCGCCACCCGATCGCATCCCACCGGCAACAGTCCAGCAACGATCGCAATAGTCGGCTCAGTCATAGGAGGGGGTTGCAAGATCGACAACGGGTGCGTGGCAATGGGCGTGCATCTGGGTGTGCATCTGGGCGTGCATCTGGGAACCGGTGGGGTTCTCAGGAAAAATACCACACCGGCCCGGCCCTCCAATGGCTGGCCCTCCGAATGCCCAGCTCGCCCGCCAATGGCCATCGCATTCCTTGGCCAATGTTGGCCATTGGACGATCGCCCGCCGGTCGCTATCCTGTCTGTGTGTTGCCTGTACCCCGAGCAATTATCGTTCCTGCGTCTTCTGCCCTTGCCCTCCGCTGCCTAATTTTTGCCATGACCGCCATCGATCGCACCTTTTGGACTGATGTTTTAACCTTCACCGCCGACCTGGCCCAGCACACGGGTCAGCAACTGCTGAAGGACTTTGCGGGCGATCGAGCCACCACCGAAAAAGACGACGGAACCTTGCTGACCCAATCGGACACCTGGGCTGATGCCACCCTGCGCCAGGCGATCGCCGATCGATTTCCCGATCACGGCTTGCTCAGCGAAGAGGGCAACCATGATTTGCCCGATCGGGATTGGTGTTGGATCATTGACCCGATCGATGGAACCACCAATTTCAGCCACGGCATCCCTGTTTGGGGCATTTCGATCGGGCTGCTCTATCGCGGCTGGCCCGTCTTTGGCTATTTGTACTATCCCCCCACCCAAGAAGCTTGTTATGGCTTTTGGCCCGGTGAAACGGGATTGGATCTCGAACCAGGAGCCTTTCGCAATGGCCGCCCGATCCGAACCACCAGCGCCGACCCGGGCCCCAACCAAACCTTCAGTTTTTGCACCCGCAGCATTGAGCGGGCCCCACGCCCCTTCTGTTGCAAAATCCGGGCGATCGGGTCGGCTAGCTACAACTTGCTCACCGTCGCCACCGGTAGCATGGTGGGAGCCTACGAGCTAACGCCCAAAGCCTGGGATATTGCCGCCGTTTGGCCCATCCTGCAAGCGGCCGGAGCCACCTGGATTTCCCTGGAAGCCTATCCACCCTTTCCGCTTACCCCTGGCGACAGTTATGGCAAACGTTCTAATGCCTGTCTGGTGGTGGCTCGGGCTGATTTGGGCGATTTTTTCCGCCGGGCGATCGGGATTTAGGGGCCTCTGATTTGGCAGCGGTTGGGGGCAGTTGGGTCATGAGATCCCCAAGTCTCAGATCTTCGATCCCCTCTTCGATCCCCAAGTTTTAGATTCCCTGGGAATCTAAAATCAAAATTCCCATAATCTGCAAAACCCCTCCCCAAAACTTTCCCGCACGAACCCAAGGCCCGGAAGCCGGGCGGCTACCCGCACAAAATTCAGTGGACAACCAGGCTCGGAATCCTTATATTGGGATGTTGTCTAGATTGCGACGGTGTTCTTAGGAGGTCATTATTCCCGAGCAACTTACCCTAACCGTCAGCTTACGAGGCACGCGCGAAGTTAAGGGAGATTGTCAACTGTTCCGCCTCACAGGGCTGCTCGATGCATTTTCGGAACCCACGTTCCGCAAAAAGCTGGGGCAGTATGTTGAAGACGGCCCGCCCCATGTGGTGCTGGATCTAGCGCATATCGATTTTGTAGATAGTTCTGGGCTAGGCGCTCTGGTGCAACTGGCGAAAAAGGCCCAGAGTGCAGGTGGTAGTTTCCAGATTGTGACGAATCCCCGCGTCACCCAGACCGTTAAACTCGTGCGTCTCGAAAGCTTCCTATCGCTCCAGGATTCGGTTGAAGTGGCGATTAAGCGCGTTTCTGAATCGAATCAAGGCTAAGATTGGCTGTGGAGTTACAACCGGCGATCGCGACGGATTCTCCGAGTGTCGAAGCAGGCTGGCTAGCTGCCGCGGCCTTGCGATCGCCCCTCCCCCTCAGTTCGTCAATTCCCGCAGCCGAAATTCAACGTCTGTCGCCGGCTGCCTTGGCCTATTTAGGCGACTCCGTTTACGAACTTTACATCCGCTGCTATTACCTCTTGCCGCAATCACGCACCCGCACCTATCACGATCGCGTGGTTGCCCAAGTTCGCGCTGAAACCCAAGCCCGCCATCTAGAGGCGCTGCTGCCCCACCTGACCGAGGCTGAACGTGAGATAGTTCGGCGCGGTCGCAATGCCACTGATAAGCGTCCAAAACGGCTCGCGGGTGGAATATACCAGGCCGCCACGGCCTTTGAAACCTTGGTGGGTTATCTCTACCTAACCCAGCCGTCCCGACTGACCGAGTTGTTGGCCCGGTTGGATTTGTCGCCGTCTGTTTCCTCTCATGCGACTTTAGATCGCAACTCTTCATCATGACTGATTTTTCGTATCGTAAGGGTCGTACCGGCAATTCAGCAGGCCAAGCCGGTCAATCCAGCAAGTTTGAGCGTCCGGGGAAACCGGTTAAGGGCGGACAGTTTCAGGGCAAGGGACGGTATCAAGGTTCCCAAGGGGGAGAAGGCTCGAAGGGGCGTTACGAGGGACGGCGCGATCGCGCGGATGATTTCGGGTTCTCCGGGGAAGACCGGGAACGCCGCAACTATGACGGGGGCGAGCGCCGGGATTTTGGCAAAGACCGGGACTTTGGCAAGGAAAAGAAGGACTACGGCGGCCAGCGATCGGGCTATGGCTCCCAAGGTCGATCGGGTTATGGTTCCCAGGGGCGATCGGGCTATGGCTCTCAGGGATCGCAGGGATCCCAGGATCGATCGCAAGGATCGCGGGGCTATGGCTCCAGCCAGCGTGACGGCGAGTCCCGGGACTTTGGTGGTAAATCCTTTGGCCGCAAGCCTTTTGGTGGCGGTCAGGGCGGCCAGTCCTTTGAGCGCCGTGGCCGGGATGGCGATCGCCCGAACCGTGGGGGAGATCGACCCTTTAGCCCTCGGGGCGATTGGAACCGGGAAGAGAACCGGGACTCGCGCGGTGGCGAGGGTTCAGACTTCCGGGGCAAGAAATTTGGCAAGGGTCAAGGCAAGTTCAGCCGGCCCTTTGGCGATCGACCCGATCGCCCTGACCGGCCGGAGCGGAACCGGGATGAGCGTCGGGATGGTGACTATGGCTCCCCCCGGGGCGATCGGGGTGAACGGAGCGATCGCAGTGAACGGGGGGATCGGTCTCCTCGGTTCGATCGCGGGGGCGATCGCCCGGCCTTCAGTCGCCGTCCCGAAGGGGGCAAGTTTGGCGGCCGCCGGGATGGGTTCCGCGAGCAACACCGGGACGGCCAAGGCCGGGACTTCGGCGGGCGCGATCGCGCTGCCCATGCCTTTGATGGCAATGCCCAAAATGGCAACCCAACCACGGGCGAAGCCGAAACCAACAATGACATCATCTACGGCCGTCATTCGGTGTTGGCAGCCCTAGAGAGCGAGCGTACCCTGCACAAACTCTGGATCGTGCCCCAGTTGCGCTACGATTCCCGGTTCATGGGGCTGCTGCAAACGGCTAAGACCAACGGCACAATCATCGATGAAGCCACCTACAGCCAACTGGCGCGGCTGACGGATGGGGGCAATCACCAAGGTGTGGCAGCCCAGGCGGCGGCCTACGATTACTTGGACTTGGCGGATGTGATTGAAAAGGCCAAGGCGGCCACCGATCGCGCCGTGTTGGTAGCAGTCGATGGGGTGACGGATCCGCACAATTTGGGTGCGATCGCCCGCAGTGCCGAAGCCTTGGGCGCAAAGGGTATCATCATTCCCCAACGGCGGGCCGTGGGCGTAACTTCCACGGTGGTGAAGGTGGCGGCCGGCGCGATCGAACACTTGAACATCGCGCGGGTGGGCAACCTGGTTCAAGCCCTGGAAACCCTGAAGGCTGCTGGTTTCTGGATCCATGGCTTGGCCGCTGAAGGCAGCGAACCGATCGACAAGGTAGACCTCACGGGCCCGATCGTGCTGGTAATTGGCGCAGAGGGCGATGGCCTGAGCCTGTTGGTGCAAAAAACCTGCGATGTGTTGATGTCCATTCCCATGAGCGGCCACACGCCCAGTCTGAATGCTTCGGTGGCGGCGGGCATGGCGCTCTATGAAATGAGCCGTCAGCGTCGCCATCAATCCTTGGACTTGCGGGACTCCTAGTAGCGCGGCTGTGATCGTGCCCTGATTTTGCCTCCCAGCGGGCCATTTGCTAGGCTGTCCGGAGACTTAGCCGCCACCGAACCTCAAGGGGACGGGAACGGTTAAGCCCCGGGGTTACCTCGTGCCTCCGGTGCGAGTTGATGAAAACCCCGGCCATGGCCTGAGTTTGGAGGTGGTGCGTGTCTCAATTGCCGGATGGGCCCTTGCCCGAGGATCGATCGCGATCGGCCCGCGAGACTAATGACGAATGGATTGCGGTCTTAGTGGCCCTGCTAATCTTTGGGGGATTGTTCTGGTGGTTTGCCAGTCGTCAATCGATCCCAGTGGGTTGGCAGGGCTTGCTGCGATCGCGCCCCGTTGCCCCTGAAGCGCCTAAGGGCACAGGCAAAGAACCCACGAGGGCGATCGCCCCGAAGCCCCAACCCGACGCGCCCGCCAAGGCCCCAGCCGCCTCGGAGCCAGTG
>NZ_LIRO01000002.1:0-13814 GCF_002742025.1 Limnothrix sp. PR1529 | reverse complement strand
GCTTCGGGGCTAGCAGCAGGGCTAGCAGCGGGGCTGGCTTCGGGGCTAGCAGCAGGGCTGGCTTCGGGGCTAGCAGGGGCTTCACCGCCGCCACCACCGCAAGCGGTTGCCAGACCGGCAACCAAGCTTGCAGCCACAACACCACGGGCAACGCGGGAAACCAAAGTCTTCAGGGTAGATTTCATGTTTGTTGTCACTCCTCAACAGCACAAAATGGGGTAGTCAAATGAACCCGACTGTCATCTTAAACGATGCGATCGGGAATCCGGGTAATTTGGCGGAGATCAGATTCCTGAGGATTCTATGACAACCGCCGCAATGGAGGTCGTGACCGCTCTCCATTGGGTTTTGGTCACGTTAACCCATCGTTAACCAAGAAACCTAACGCTGATTCTAGATCGACCTGTCGCTTTTGGTACGACAAGCGGGGCATTCTCGTGCAATGGTAGTTCGATTTTGCACTTTTCCTCAGCGATCGGTTGTAATTCGCCTAGGGCTGTGGGCCTGCGGTGGCGGAAACGCCTGACGGGGCAACCGATGCAGCCCCTTGGGGCCAGTTCAAGACGCGGTTGAGCTTGCCGCTCACGAGTCCTTCCAAGTCCAGGCAAACATACAAAAACCCCAGTTCTTGGAAATCTTGGACTAGTTTGGGCAGGTCGATCGCCCCCACAAAGTCCTTAATCAGCGCTGGCGGCAGTTCAATGCGGGCCGTGTCGCCCTCCGAGCGCACCCGCAAATCGCGATAGCCCAACTGTCGGAGATAGCGTTCGGCTCGACCCACCCGCTGCAATTTTTCGAGGGTGATAGTTTCGCCGTAGGGAAAGCGGGAACTCAGGCAGGGCTGGGCCGGTTTGTCCCACCAGGGCAAGGCCAATTGCTTCGAGAGTTCGCGCACTTCGAGCTTGCTGATCCCCAGCTCGGCCAGGGGCGATCGCGCACCTCGTTCCTTGGCGGCCTGGATCCCCGGTCGGTAGTCCCGGAGATCATCCGCATTCACCCCATCCACCACGTAGGGATAGCCCCGGGCGATCGCGATCGGCTTCAAGGTGTCGTGTAGTTCGCTCTTGCAGAAATAGCAGCGATTGGTGGGGTTAGCGGCGTAGTTGGGGTTATTTAGTTCATGGGTTTGCACAATTTCATGGGCAATGCCGATGGCCGCCGCTTGGGCTTGGGCCTCCAGCAAATCATCGGGCAACAGGGAAGGGGACTCGGCAGTGATGGCCACTGCGCGATCGCCCAGCACATCAAAGGCCACCTTTGCGACGAGGGTGCTGTCAATGCCACCGGAGTAGGCAATGAGGGCGCGATCCATCTCTTGAAACAACGATCGAAGGCGATCCAGTTTGGCGGTGATCGTCATTTACCCATGCTCCATGGAACTTGCGAGAGAACTAGTTTAAAAGTTCCGTCGCGGCCTTTCCCAGCTATGCACACCCAAATCTTGGATGCTTTGGGGTGATAGGGGCCTGGGTGGGTTCAGAATGGTTTCAGCCACAGGGCATGATCAGCCACAGGGCATCATCAACCACGGCGCATGATCAGCCACGGGGCATTATTTGAAAAAGCCCGTGAACGTGTAGCCCACACCCAACAGGAGGGCCACATCGGTGTTGTCGTCTAAGAAGGCGGCGGCCACTCGTCCGGTGGCTGTCCAGCGGTAGCTGAGGGGGACATCAATGCCGCCCGTGAGCGCGAAGCCCACGTCTGTGTCATCGCCGAATAGGTCACTGATGGCTAAGCCGCCACCCACGAAGGGCACGATCGAGATGTCGCCCGTTTCCTGATTGCGAATGGGAAAATCGGCGGTTAGGGCAATCACCGAAGTGCCGCCATTGCCCAAAATGCTGGCGTTGTGTAGGGAAAGGTTTTCGCTGAAAGCCGTTTTGCTCAGAAGGGCAAAGCCGCCTTCACCCAGGGCGCTGGAATCGTCATCGCCGCTCAGGCCGATCGCCCCACCAATACCGATGTAGCTAAATTTGCTGCTGGTGCGGCGGCCATTGGCGGCGCGATCGGGCTGTTGAGCAAGCTGACCATCGAAATGCGAGTCGGCTTCCAAAGCAGCAGGGGCAACGGCGAGGGTGGGTACTGCTTCCTGCAACCGATTGGCCTGAGTGGACGGCGCACCGAATTGATCAAGGGCGATCGGCTGGCGGCTGTCTTGCTCGGTGGCGGGCAAGTCTGCCGCCAATTCCGTCAGCTCAGCAGCGGGGCTTGCTTGGGCCGGTTGGCCAACGGCTCCTAACCCGATCGTGAACGCCAGGGCCAAGCCAGCCCGTAGGGGATCGAACATCAAAGGCATGGTCTACACTCCTCCACAATCAACGGCAACAGACGACAAGGCAAGCAACTCAAGATCAGCAACTCAAGATCAGCAACTGTTGAGCAGCCCATCATGGAGACTTGTTGGGCGATAGGTTGAGCCGCTTGCCCGATCGTGATGGGTTGAACCGTGGGCGATGGGTTGCCAGCGGCCAAAACCGGGTTCCCCAGGTCTCAACAGGTCTCCATGGATGTGGGCTGAGGGGTCAGTCCCTCCAGTTGCCGCGATTATAGGAATTGCCCTTGAGCGCACCATGGGGTGAGTGCCAGCCCCCCATCTGGGCTAAGGGGGTTGGGCCAGTTGCCCGGCAGACTATGCCACCCATGAAAGGTTCTGAACTGAGGACTCTAAATTTGCAGCACCCCCTCCGGCCGAACAGTCAACAGGGTGCGGCGTTGTAATCCTTCCTCATGACAAATTTCATTGGCTGCCAGCAGACCACTGCTAATGGCCCGTTCCATCAGACCGCAAGGGAAGGGCATTTTCACCCAATCGCCCGCAAACATGAGGTTGCTTGCGCCCGATCGCGTGGCAGGGCGTTGGGAATAACTGCCGGGGGGGAAGCCAGAGAAATTCTTTTGGTTCACCAGCTCGCGATGCAAAATTGTGGCTCCTTTGAGGGCCGGCACCAACTCGTATAGCTCCTGCTCAAAGGTGGTGAGCAGGGCTTCTTGGGTGGGGAATTCGGCTTCTTTGTAGCAGTAAGCATGGAGTTCAACCACGCTGCCCCCTGTGCGATCGGCCCAGGCTTTGTAGTCCTCTTGGATTTTGTGATAGCGGGTGATGCTGTCCGTTAGGCGGTAGCCCGAGAGGGAGGTGAACTCGCTTTGATCCCAATCAAAGTCGCGATCGAACCAGATGCGAGCCACCGCAAAGGGATCCGCCACGGTGAGCTGGGCCACTTGCGATCGGGTGGGTTCAGCCACGTCTCCTTCGGCAATGTCAAACAGATGGCGAATGCCTTTCACATCCGCTGCAAACACGAAATAGTCCGCTTCCACCACCTGGCTCGGAGTCCGATCGACCGCTGCGGCCGCCAATTGCACCCGATCGCCCGATCGCTGCTCCACGTTGTAGCGAGCTAGGGGCTTGGTGGCGGGCCCCTGAAGCACCTTGCCCTCGCGATCGAACCGGGCCCCATGGCAAGGACATTGGAACGTGCCGTCTGCCTGGGGAGCCACCGTACAGCCCTGGTGCGTGCAGGTTAACGACAGCGCCGATCCCTCCGCCACCGCATAGACCTCATCGCCGCCCCCAAAATATTCCGGGTGATTCGCCAGCGGTTGAGCTGTGACCGGCTGCTCGGTGGCCGCAACCTTCTGGGTTTCTGGGCGCTGGGACGTGGCTTGGGCACTGGCTTCGTTCAGCGAACTGTGGCGATCGACCCAGAACGGAACTGGAATGGCTGATCCTGTTTGGCGATAGCTCAGGGATGTGATTTGTTGATCCTGCCACGCCACCTGATCGACCTGAGCATTGGCGATGACTTTGCCCCCGTTGGCCTCGATCGCCCGCATCATCGGCTCCACCAACGTGCGGCCCATGTCCTGCTTTGTGCCGTTAAAGGCTAGCCCCTCCGGATTGCCAAAGAAATAGAAATGGAAAAACTGCATTAACTCGCCCGCACTCAGCACATCCGGCGAGTTGAGCGTGGACTTGCCAAAGGGTAGGAAATACAGGTCATATAGTCCCTTGGGGAAGTCATTGGCCGCCCAGTCTGTCACGGCGATCGCATCGAGTTCCTCGTAGGTCTTCGTGGGTTCAAATCCCGTAATGGCCCGAAATACGGCCCAATGGGCAGGGCTGGTGAGATTTAAGCCCCAACGAAACCGATTCGGCGAAGAAATGGCCAAATCGACAATATTCCAAGGGAAGGATGAATGGGTGGGGCGAAACACTTCCGGCGCGTAGGTTTCATCCTTGTAGAGCACTGAGTAGCGCTCCAGGGACAGAAAATCCTGACGAATATTCATTTCTTCCGTCAGGGCCCACAGGTTGTAGTACTGCGGGAAAAAGCCATGGAACCCATGCTCCATCATCAGCGATTCACCATTGACCGTGATGGGCCAACTGGCGATTTTGCCGCCCAAGTGGGGCGATCGCTCCAGTAATGTCACCGCAAATCCGCGTCGGCTCAATTCATAGGCCGCTGCCAAACCTGCCAAGCCACCACCGACCACAGCCACCCGCTTAGGGCGATCGTCCGGTAACCGCGTTGGCAATGTCAGGCGATCGGGTTGATATTGACTAGGCTCCGGCTTCATGAACCGCGAGTAGCCGAGGGCGCTGCCCACCGCACCCACACCAAGCAACTGCAAAGCTGTGCGACGCGAAAACGTTAATGCAGGATCCGTTGATGCAGGATCCGTTGATGCCGAGTCCGTTGATCCAGAATCCGCAGAATTCGGCTGGGGAAAAAGAGTCATGGGGAAAGGAAGACAGTAAACGGCACAAGTTACGGCACAAATTCCTGAACTTGCTCTTGAACTTGTTCAGGAACCGGTTTCCGAGTTGCCAACAGGGCCAAGTGGTGCAGCGGGCGCTTGGTGCTCCCTCTTTGCAGCCACTCGCGAATCCTAGCCTACGATTGTGCCGAATTCCCTGAGGTTCTGCCACCTACATCAGGTCTTGGGATCATGTGGTGGCCGTCCCTGGGCGATCGCCCCAGCCCCGAGCAATGATCAATCGATGACCAGTTAATGACCAATTAATGACCAATCCAGGATCAGCACTGATTCAGCACCGATGTGAATCTGCTGTGGATCTGCCAATTTCAGCGCTCTTGATCTTGTACCAAAGCGGGATTTTACAAATTGCCAAAAATTGCCAAAATTGACGCTTATTCAGTGTTTTTGCTGAAAATCTTGAATTCTGCGCCAAGCGATCGATCTTCCTTCCCCAAGACAGACCCGGTAACTTTAATTGAAGACCTCAACTCAACCTTGGGTTCGAGATCACTTCAAAACCACTGCGGGGTGAAATCAAAAATATGGCGCTTCTGACTGCATCCGAAATTCAAGACCGTTTGACCGCTCTGGCCAATTGGACGCTAGAGGGAAGCACCATCGTTTGTTGTCGTCGGTTTGCGGACTTCATCACAGCGATCGCCTTTGTTAATCAGCTTGTGGAACCCGCCGAAGCGGCCAACCACCATCCAGATTTGGAAATCAGCTATAACAAAGTGACGATCACCCTCAGCACCCATGATGAAGGGGGCTTGACGGCTAAGGATTTTGATCTGGCTGCCAAGATTGATCAGTTAGGCTAATCAGTTAGGCTAAGAGGATGTTTGAAAAGTATTTCTTGGCACAGGTCAAATAATAATCGTTGTCGTAAACAAGGGGCTTAAGCCCCTTGTCCCCCACGATCCACCAACGGTGAAATCAGGGTTTCAGGCGATTTGACGACAGGCCCTAAGTCCCTTGTCGTTGTCGGTTGGTAAGACCCACAAGGTAGCCATTTAAGCTTTTCAGCCATCCTCTTAAGGATCAACGGAGCAAGGACAAATTGCCGAGGCTAACCCGGCGAGAGGCTGAAAACAGGAAAAGTGGGGAAAAATTGTCTGAAATTGCCTATTTATCCAATTCATCGAATCCTGTTTTGCTGCAATTCTCATGTTTTACTGCAATTCTCATTCTCATGTTTTACTGCAATTCTCATATTGATGATCTGCTGATGATCTGCACTTCACTTCAGACATGACTGCCAAATCGTTGAGCAGCGCCAGTCCTGTCATTCGTCACTCTTTGATGCATTATTCCTACGATCTTGGTAAGTGTGTTTAACTGCAAGGCTTGACTGCAAGGTTGGATTGCAGATTGATGACCAGTCTCTGAGGGGGTTTTGCATCGTTTTCAACAACTAAGCTTCCCTTCCCACCCTGTTATGCTATCGAGCGAATCGGTGAATTCAGTTTCTATCTGGGGCGAACGGGATTTCTTACAGGAAGCAGCCAGCCAAGCTTCTTTGGTGGAAGAGTTGCTGGCGATCGCCACGGCCCTGTCGGCGGTTAGCGACCTGGATGAATTGTTGGCGCTGATTCTCACCACTTGCCGAGAGCTGACTTGGAGTGATGCGGGCAGTGTCTATTTGATCGATCGCAGTGATGACACGCCCAAGCTGATTTTCAAAGTTGCCCAAAATGCCTCGCAGCCCAATGCCTCGTTTCGGGAATTCGCCATGCCCCTGGCCCGACGCAGCTTGGCGGGCTATGTGGCGCTCACGGGGAAAAGTCTGAGCATTCCCGATGCTTACTGTTTGCCAGCGGAGGTTCCCTACCAGTTCAATCACAACTTCGATAGCGGCTTTTCCTACCGAACCCGATCGGTGATTGTGGTGCCCATGCAAAACCTCAATGGCGAAACGATCGGGGTGTTGCAATTGATTAATCGCAAAATCGATCCCCGCGCGATCGTGGATCCCTGGAATGCGATGGAGGTGACCCGTCCCTATACGGAATGGGAAGAGCGCGTGGTGCAGGCCCTGGCTAGTTTGGCGGCCATTTCGATCGAGCGCAGCAATCTACAGGAAAGTATCGAAGCTCTCTTTGAGGGGTTTGTGCGGGCGGCGGTTCAGGCGATCGAGTCTCGAGATCCTTGCACCTCCGGCCATTCGGAGCGGGTGGCCACCTTGGCAGTGCGCCTGTGCGAAGTGGTGAACGAAATCCACACGGGGCCCTTGGCGGCCACCTACTTCACCCCTCGCCAAATTCAAGAAATTCGCTACGCCAGTCTGTTGCACGACTTTGGTAAGGTCTGTGTGCCCGAAGCGGTGTTGGTGAAACAGAAAAAGCTTTATCCCGATCAGCTTGAGGTGATTCGTCACCGGTTTGCCCTGGCTCGGCGGACGCTGGAACTGGATTGTTTGCAGGTGAAGTATCGCTATTGGGTTGAGCACCCGGAATTGTTAACGGCTTATCAAAGCCGATCGTTGGTTCCTGAGTCTCCGAATGGGGTTTCTAGTCCTGGGGTTTCTAGTCCTGGGGTTTCTAAGCTGGCGGAGTCGAACGGCCATGGGCTAGCGGCCGCCAAGGTGCCCCCAGCCATGGCCCCCCAGACCCCTCATAAAACGATGGCCAATGCGGTGGCGGTGAACCCGCTCGATCGCCTGGACTCGGAGCTAACGGCGGCCTTGGATGAGTTGGATCAATATTGGACATTACTCCTAGAAGCCAATGAGCCGCAGGTGCTGGAAGCGGAACCGCTGGCCCAGCTTCAGGAATTGGCGAGTTACACCTATCGCGATGTGGATGGGCAACAAAAACCCCTGGTGACGGCGGCGGAAATTGAGCAGCTCACCGTTCCCCGAGGTACGTTGACCAGTGCGGAACGAAACGCGATTCAGTCCCATGTGACCCACACGTACCAATTTCTGAAGCGCATTCCCTGGACGAGCTATCTGCGTCAAGTGCCAGAAATTGCCTATGGCCACCACGAAAAGCTGGACGGCTCGGGTTACCCCCGGGGACTGCAGGCGGGTGAAATTCCGATTCAAACGCGCATTATGTCGATCGCGGATGTTTACGATGCGTTGACGGCGGCCGATCGCCCCTACAAGCGGGCAATTTCCACCAGTTCTGCCCTCACGATCCTGCGGCAAGAGGCCCAAATTAATCGGCTGGATTCGGTGCTGGTGAGCCTGTTTGAGGAAAAAGCGGTTTACCAGGCGATCGGCCATGCACTTGACCATCAATTGCTCCGGCCCCAGTCGGCGCTAGACGGCCCGTTCTGGAGCTGAAAGTGCAAGTAAACCCGCCCAGCCTGCTCAAAAGATTTTTTAAAACTTTAAAAACTTCGGAAAATCTTGCGATCGCCCGCCCATAAACCGATTGGGATTTTCGGCAGCGGTCACTAATTTTCAGTGGTACTCTATAAAGGTGATATGGAAAAATCGGCCCGAGTCGCCTTGCTGCGATTTTTCAGACCATCTTCCAGACAGGTGTGAGGATAGGAGAGCGTAATGTCAAAGTTGATTTGGAAAGCCCTGCTGGCTAGCCCGGCGATCCTGGGCGCTGCGGTTGTGGCAGCCTCGCCGGCTTCAGCCCAACAAGTTTCTTCAACCACCGTGCCGTCGGTGAGCGCTCTGGAAGCGACTGGCGACGGTTCGACCCTGAGCAACCTCGACCAGCTCAACCAGTATGGCCGCGAGGGCCGTGCTCGCCGCGCCAACAGCGCCGAGCAAGTGACCTCCGTGTCGCAACTGTCGGACGTGCAACCCACCGATTGGGCCTTCCAAGCCCTGCAATCGCTGGTTGAGCGCTACGGTTGCATCGCCGGTTATCCCGACGGAACCTACAAGGGCAACCGGGCCATGACTCGCTACGAGTTTGCGGCTGGTTTGAATGCTTGCCTCGATCGAATCCAAGAACTGCTCGTGACCAACGTGGCTGACTACGCCACCAAGGCCGATCTGGAAGTCCTGAAGAAATTGCAGGACATGTTCAAGACCGAGCTGGCTGCCCTGCGCGGTCGCGTAGACACCTTGGAAGGTCGGATTTCTTACCTGGAGAAAACCCAATTCTCCACCACCACCAAGCTGACCGGCGAAGCCATCATGATGCTGGCCGGCGCTACTTCAGCCAACCTGGATGATCTGGGTGATGCCTTCAGCGGCAACAACGGTGACGACAACCAAGTGGTGTTCCAAAACCGTGTTCGCCTGAACTTCAACACCAGCTTCAGCGGCAAAGACCTGTTGATCACCCGCTTGCAAGTGGGTAACTCCAAGGGCTTCAACGGCGTGGCTGGCGAAACCGTGTTGACCAACCAAGTGTTTGGCGACACCGGTAACCAGTTCACCTTGGACACGCTGCAATACCAATTCCCGATCGGGGAAAAGGGCCGCGGCTACCTGATGGCCAACGCGGGCGTGTGGGATGACATCTCCAACACCCTGAACCCCTACTTCGAAGACTACGACGGTGGTCGTGGTTCCCTGTCCACCTTCTCCCAACGCAGCCCCATCTACCGTCTGGGCGGTGGTGCTGGGATCGGCGTGAAGTACGACTTCAGCGAAAACTGGCAACTGTCGGCTGGTTACCTGGCCGGTGAAGCGGCTAACCCCCGCAGTGGCGACGGTGTGGGCGAAGGTGGCCTGTTCGACGGTCAATTCTCGGCCATGGCCCAGTTGACCTACACGAACGATGCCAAAACCTTTGGCTTGGGTCTGACCTATAACTACTCCTACTTTGGCGAAGGCGAGTTCGGCTTTGATAACGCCGGTTTCGTCAGCGGCTTCACGGGCACTCTGGCGGCCAACGTGTTGCCCCAACAGGATGCTGTAACCTCCAACTCGGTTGGTCTGCAAGGTTACTACCAATTCAGCCCCAAGGTGGCTCTGACCGGCTTCGTGGGCTACACGGGTGTTGACTCGAAGGGCGGCCGCTTCGATGATGCCGACATCTGGTACTACGCTTTGGGCTTGGCCCTGCCTGACCTCGGTAAGGAAGGGAACCTGGGTGGCATCTTCGTGGGTGCTCAACCCTACCTGACCAACATCGATGGCGATGATGTGGATACCGATATCCCGCTGCAAGTGGAAGTGTTCTACAAGTACGCGGTTAACGACTGGATCTCGATCACCCCGGGTGTGATCTGGCAGATGAACCCGAACCAAGACAACGACAACGATGATGTCGTGATTGGTACGCTGCGGACGACCTTCGTGTTCTAGAACGCTTTGCGCTGGCGCAACCGCTAGCGCTGTTGAGGCTGATGGTGAGTTTCCCTAAACCTACAATTTTTGATTGGATTTAGGGCGGCTCCCCGGACTATGACGGTGGCTCAGCCTTCTGTTGAATCAGTCATTTCAGCCCCCTTTTAGCCCCACCTGTCACGGGTGGGGCTTTTGCTTTGTTGGCAGGCCGCGGGGAGCGATCCCAGTTCCCACAAATCTTTACAGCCGGGTTCTGGTAGAAGAGTTCGGCGCGATCGCCCCCCTTTGATAGACTAACTGAGCAAGCCCGAACGACTCTGGGGTTTCGTTGGCCAGCACTTGGGAAGGAGATTTTTGTGGAAACTACCCTCGGTTTAGAAATTATTGAGGTCGTCGAACAAGCAGCAATTGCGTCTGCTCGTTGGATGGGCAAAGGTGAAAAGAACACCGCTGACGAAGTGGCTGTGGAAGCCATGCGGGAGCGGATGAATAAGATTCATATGCGCGGCCGCATTGTGATTGGTGAGGGCGAGCGCGATGATGCGCCTATGCTCTACATCGGTGAAGAAGTGGGGATCTGCGCAACGCCCGACGGTGCCCAGAGCTGCAACCCTGACGAGTTGGTAGAAATTGACATTGCTGTTGACCCCTGCGAGGGTACGAACTTGGTGGCCTATGGCCAAAATGGTTCGATGGCGGTGTTGGCGATCGCCGATAAGGGCGGTCTGTTTGCGGCTCCCGACTTCTACATGAAGAAGTTGGCAGCGCCTCCGGCAGCCAAGGGCAAGGTGGACATTAACAAGTCGGCCACCGAAAACCTGAAGATCCTGTCGGAATGTTTGCACCGCTCGATCGAGGAGTTGGTGGTGATCGTGATGGATCGCCCCCGGCACAAGGATCTGATTGCTGAAATCCGGGAAGCCGGTGCGCGCGTTCGGTTGATCAGCGATGGCGACGTGTCGGCCGCTATCTGCTGTGCCTTCTCCGGGACGAACGTCCATGCCCTGATGGGGATTGGGGCGGCTCCTGAGGGTGTGATTTCCGCCGCCGCCATGCGCTGCGTCGATGGTCACTTCCAAGGCCAACTGATTTACGATCCCGAAATCGTGAAGACCGGTCTGATTGGCGAAAGCAAGGAGAAAAACCTGGAGCGCCTGGCCAGCATGGGCATCACCGATCCCGATCGGGTGTACAACGCTGACGAGTTGGCTTCGGGCGAAAACGTCCTCTTCGCCGCCTGCGGGATCACCCCCGGTGTGCTGATGGAAGGCGTGCGCTTCTTTGGCGGTGGTGCGCGGACTCAAAGCTTGGTCATCTCCAGCCAGTCCCGCACGGTGCGCTTTGTGGACACCATTCACCAATTCGGTAAGCCCTCGGTTCTGCAACTGAAGTAAGGGCTGACGGTTTGTAGTGGCTTGCTGAGGTCGCTTTGGCGATCGCGGCAAGCCATTGCCATGTCTACAGGTCTCGCCCTGTCTATGGGTCGATCGCGCCTCAGACTGCCAACAGCAAGTTTTGGTCAGATGCCAATGGCCAAAAGATGGTTAACCGAAAACCAGAAATTGACGTTTTGTTGCATTCACGAAGTCGATCGCCGTTTCGGTAGCCTTAGCCTCAGACCAAACTCCCCCAGCAATCGTTTGATCATGACTCAACCAGGGGGTATAGCTAACCAGCGGTTGGCGATCGCTCCCCCCTTTTCTTAAAATCCCTGGCATAAAATCCCTGAAATTTGGCTAATCCAAACCCAGCTTGGCCCAATCAAGTGTCAAAGTTTCTATAGACCGATCGCCCGACGATTGGTAAATCCGTTAAAGTCGAACTTTCAACGCCGTTTGAGTACGTTTTAGCAAGAGGCCATATGAATATTGCTGTGATCGGACTGAGCCACAAGACGGCTCCGGTTGAAGTGCGCGAAAAATTGAGCATTCCCGAACCACAGGTCGAGGCAGCAATCGCCAGCTTAAGGAGTTGCTCCCATGTGGAAGAAGTGGCGATCCTCAGCACCTGCAACCGACTAGAACTCTATTGCGTTCTGAGTGAGGTCGATCGCGGCGTGCAGGAAGTGGTTGAAATTTTGGCAGAGCGCAGTAAGCTGCCCTTGGAAGCCTTGCGCCACCACCTGTTTGTTCTGTTGCGCCAGGATGCGGTGATGCACCTGATGCGGGTGGCGGCCGGCTTGGATAGCTTGGTGCTCGGTGAAGGTCAGATCCTCTCGCAGGTGAAAAACGCCTATAAACTCGGCCAAGACTACAAGGGAATTGCCCGCATCTTGAATCGATTGCTGAAACAGGCAATCACTGCCGGTAAGCGCGTCCGCACTGAAACCAGCATCGGCACGGGAGCCGTGTCCATCAGTTCCGCCGCCGTGGAATTGGCGCAACTGAAAGTGCCGGATTTGTCGCCCTGTCGCGTGGCCATTGTTGGGGCCGGCAAAATGTCTCGCCTGCTGGTGCAACATTTGCTGTCCAAGGGCGCAACCCAAATTTCGATCGTCAACCGATCGCTCGAACGGGCAGAGGAACTGGCTCGCCGTTTTCCGGATGCGAAGTTGAATCTGCATCCCCTGCCAAGCATGATGAGCACGATCGCCGCTTCAGACCTCGTGTTCACCAGCACCTCCGCCACGGAACCCATTCTCGATCGCGCCAAGCTGGAAGCCATCTTGCCCGAGCATCGATCGCTGATGCTCTTTGATATTTCCGTGCCCCGAAACATTGCCAGCGATGTGAATGAGTTGCCCGGCGTGCAAGCCTTTGACGTGGACGACTTGAAAGAAGTGGTGGCCCAAAACCACGAAAGCCGCCGCAAAATGGCGATCGAAGCCGAAGCCCTGCTTGACGAAGAAGCCGAAGCCTTCGAAGCCTGGTTGCAATCCCTAGACACCGTTTCCACCATCGACAGCCTGCGCCGCAAAGTCGAAACCATCCGCACCCAAGAACTCGAAAAAGCCCTGTCTCGCCTGGGGTCAGAATTTGCCGAAAAGCACCAGGAAACGATCGAAGCCCTCACCCGTGGCATCGTCAACAAAATTCTGCACGATCCTATGGTGCAACTGCGGGCCCAGCAAGACATTGAAGCCCGCCAGCAGGCCATGCAAACCCTGCAAGTGCTGTTCAATCTAGAAACCGCCGACAGTGCCGCCTAGGCTGCCTCAGTCGCCGCCAGACCCTTAGAAATGACGGGTGGCTTGAGCAACCGCCCGTCATTCTGAATCGATGGTTTTTGAGACGATTCTTTTTGAGACGATTCAATAACAACGATCACGCTTGCTGCGGTGCGATCGTTGTTATTGAATTGGTTATTGAATTGCTTAGCTCAAGACATTGCTTGGCTAAAGCATTTCGCAACAAGGATACAGGTTGAGGCATTTTTCAAGAACGGCCGTGAGCTGAGGGATGGCGCGATCGCGATGCCTCGCCCAAGTCCTATGTCTATTGAGATCGCTTGAGATGAGGTTGCTTGGGATCGCTAATACAGCCGCCGATGAAATTACCAACAACGATCGCCCACAGCTATTTCAATTGCATTGGGTCAGAATTGATCAAATCACTACCCACAAGGTGATAACCCTTTTGGGAAGCCAACTCAACAATTTGTTGAATATTCAAGCTCCGTACCCAACTCATTTCCTCATGAGTTAGGGTTTGGGATTGCAGGTAATGGATCATAGAAATAAGATCAATACCCAGATCGCTCATAAAGTGCATGATTTTGAAGCTCCTGCAAGATGGCTAGACATAACCGGTCGTACGTCAATCTAATGTGGGATTGATAGAGTAGAGAGACTGATGGATGAAGGTTCACGCCATGGAATGCCCTCTGTGCGGTCACAGCAAAG
>NZ_LIRO01000087.1:0-14591 GCF_002742025.1 Limnothrix sp. PR1529 | reverse complement strand
TGTCATTCAACACTTCTGATCCTGTACAACTATTCAAGTTCTAAATCTAGGTGATCGCAACAAGCCCAACCTAGCTCTGATTGAGAAGCGACGACAACTCGTTAATGCCTTATTGTGGGAGCATGGCATCAATCCTGATCAAGGGCTAATGCAAGACTTGGAAGATGATGAGTTTTTATATGACTTCTATGAAGAGATACTTTATGATTTACAAAAACCTCAAGGAGAGAAGTTAGATGCCTCTGCTCCAGTAGCTGTTAGCATTATCCGAAGTTGGCTGAATTGTAAAAATCCAGCTAAGAAAAGTAAGTAATTGCCTTGAAAATATCTCGATGATATGGACTGGAGAGCAATTTGATGAAAGCGATCGCCCTGAGTCAGTCCGGTGGGCCGGAAAATTTGCAGCTACAGGATTTGCCCCAGCCGGAGATTACGGCGGGTCAGGTGTTGGTGAAGCTCAAAGCGGCTGGCATTAACCCGATCGACACCAAGTTGCGATCGCGCGGCACGTTTTACCCCGACACAACGCCCCAGGTGTTGGGGTGTGATGGTGCGGGGATCATTGAGGCGATCGGCTCCGAGGTGACGGGCTGGCAACCGGGCCAAGCGGTTTATTTTTGCTATGGCGGGTTGGGCGGCCCGGCGGGTAACTATGCGGAATGGGCGGCGGTGGATGCCCGCTGCCTGGCCCCCAAACCCGATCGCCTGAGTTTTGCGGCGGCGGCGGCGGCTCCTTTGGTATTGATCACGGCTTGGGAGGCCCTACGCGATCGGGCACGCATCACCGCTGGCCAAAAGGTGCTGATCCATGCCGGGGCTGGCGGCGTGGGCCATGTGGCGATTCAGTTGGCCAAGCTCTGGGGCGCGGAGGTGGCGGCCACGGTCAGCACGCCCGAGAAGGCGGATTTTGTGGCTGGTTTGGGTTGCGATCGCCCGATTCTCTATCGCCAAGAGGATTTCGTCAGCGCCTTGCAGGGCTGGACGGGCGGCCAAGGCGTAGATATTGCCTTTGACACGGTTGGTGGCGACTTGCTGACGGCTACCTTTCCGGCCGTGAAGCCCTACGGCGACGTGGTGACGATTTTGGAACCCGCGGCCAACACCAACTGGAAAGTCGCCCGCAGTCACAACTTGCGAATTGGGCTGGAATTGATGCTCACACCGCTGCTGAAGCATTGGGATGCGGGCTTACGGCATCAGGCGGAGATTTTGCGTCAATGCGCGGCCTGGATTGATGCCGGTCAACTCAAAATTCAGTTGCACCAAACTTTCCCGCTCGATCGCGCCGCTGAGGCCCACCAACTGCTGGAGCGGGGCGGTTTGATTGGCAAGCTGGCCCTGGCGATCGATCCCTAATTTCAGACTGCAAGTTTGCGACTTTGAACGGCTGGGCGATCGCGCAGAATCATCCCCGAATGGGATTTGAATTCAGTGGCTATGCTGGAGAGAGTTCCTGCGATCGTCCTGCTATGACTGCTTCTATTGCCGCCCAATTAATTGCTGCCAGCCTCACACCTGACGAGTATCGCGCCCTTGAAGAAAAAAGCGAAACTCGCCATGAATATTGCGATGGAGTATCAATCCCCATGACCGGTGGCAGCTATCGACATAGCCAAATTATTACTAACTTGATAGTGCTGCTGGCTACAGCCTGGGCCGAAACGGAATATACCGTTCATGCCAATGATTTGCGCGTTTGGTTACCGGAATGGCAAACGGGCACATATCCGGATGTGCTGGTCATTACAGGTGAGCCACGCTTCACCGAAAATCGCACTGATGAAGTGTTAAATCCCACGCTGATCATTGAGGTTTTGTCGCCTTCAACGGCGGATTACGATCGCACGAAAAAGTTTAGTAAATATTGCTCAATTCCTGAATTTCGGGAATATCTGTTGGTGGCTCAGGAAGAACCGGCAATCGATCGATTCTGGTTGGGTGAAGACGGCGACTGGCGTTGGCGAAGAACCGAAGGATTGACGGAAACCTGCTCGATCGCCACCGGTAATTTAGCGTTACCCCTGTCCAAAATTTATCGATCGGTTAGCTTTTAAATTCGGTTACCCATCAGCATTGCCCATGAACCCGACTCGATCGAGCGCCTCATCTTGGTAAACCGTCATCCGTTGGGCGGCGATCGGCTGTGTTGTGTTGGGCATCGGCCTTCGCTTTTGAACGGCTGGGCGATCGTGTGGAATCATCCCCGAATGGGATTTGAATTCAGTGGCTATGCTGGAGAGAGTTCCTGCGCTCGTCCTGCCATGACTGCTTCCATTGCCGCCCAGTTAATTGCTGCCAGCCTCACACCCGACGAGTATCGCGCCCTTGAAGAAAAAAGCGAAACCCGTCATGAATATTGCGATGGAGTATCAATCCCCATGACCGGTGGTACTTCAAGTCATAACCAAATTGGTCTGAACCTGATTCGGCTTCTAGATCTAGATCCACCCTTCACGGTTTTTGCATTGGATATGCGTCTTTGGTTGCCGACCTACAATCACGGAACTTATCCTGATTTGATGGTGATTGAAGGTGACCCTAGCTTTTCCGATGGACGGCGAGATGAAGTGTTAAATCCCACGCTGATCATTGAGGTTTTGTCGCCTTCAACGGCGGATTACGATCGCACGAAAAAGTTTAGTAAATATTGCTCCATTCCTGAGTTCCGAGAATATCTGTTGGTGGCTCAGGAAGAACCGGCAATCGATCGATTCTGGTTGGGTGAAGACGGCGACTGGCGTTGGCGAAGAACCGAAGGATTGACAGAAACCTGCTCGATCGCCACCGGCAATTTAGCGTTACCCCTGTCCAAAATTTATCGATCGGTTAACTTTTAAATTCGGTTACCCATCAGCATTGCCCATGAACCCGACTCGATCGAGCGCCTCATCTTGGCAAACCGTCATCCGTTGGGTGGCGATCGGCTGTGTTGTGTTGGGCATTGGCCTTCGTCTTTGGGCCATTGATCACAATATCCTTTGGCATGACGAAGTACTAACGGCCGTCAGTGCCGCCGGCCATCGTTTGCCGGTGCTCCAGGCTCGTGAATTTGCCAACAAACTGGTCACGCAGCCGGAATTGGTCGCCTATTTGGGGCCCAAGGGACAGCCTTGGCACACCGTTTTTGCTTCCGTGATTGGCAATCCAGAGCATCCACCGCTCTATTACCTGTTAACGCGGTTTTGGATGGAATGCTTTGGCAGCAGTGCCCTTGCCCTTCGGAGCTTGCCCACGATTTTTGGGCTGGCGGTTTTTCCTGCTCTGTACTGGGTCTGTTGGGAATTAACCCGATCGCCCTTGGTGGGTTGGGTGGCCATGGCGCTGGTGGCCCTGTCCCCGTTTCATGTGCTGTATGGGCGAGAGGTGCGGGAATATAGCCTGTGGGCGGCGTTGCTGTTGGTGTTGGGGGCGCTGCTGCTGCGTGCTTTGCGGTTGGCAGGGCGGGCGGCCAATTGGGGCGATCGGGTGCGGGCCTGGTGGCCCTACAGCTTGGTTTTGGCGCTGGGGCTATACACCTCCCTGTTGACGGTTTATGTGTCCGTAGGTCAAGGGTTGTATGTGCTGTGGCTCGATCGGGGGCGACTGGGCTGGCGGGTGCGATCGCTCATTCTGGCCGGCTTGGCCGGTGGGTTGCTGTTCTTGCCCTGGGCGCTGGTGTTGTTGAACCATTGGGAAGCCGCTCGCCAGCTCACCGCCTGGATGACCGCCTATGAAGAGCCGCGCATTCAAGTGTTCCGCCGATTGGTCATCCAAGTGTTGCGAGGGTTCACGGATTGGGTTCCCGTGGGCGCTGGTTGGTGGGGGGCGGGGCTGTTTTGCGCGATCGCCCTGGGAGTCTTGATCTGGCTGCAACGGCAGTTTCCCCTGCGGGTGAGCGGTTGGGTGCTGACCCTCACGTTGGTCTCCACCAGCCTATTGGTGATCCCCGATCTGTTCGATGGCGGGCTGCGCTCCATCTCAACGCGCTACTGGACTCCGACCTATCTGGGGTTGCAAATTGCCCTCGCGATTCTGATTGCCCAATCCCTGACCCAAGGGCAAACCCTGCGCCGCAGTCTCGCCGCGATCGGGGCCAGCCTGTTATTAACCATTAGCCTGAACGGTAGTTGGCAATTAATCACCGCTACCACCAATTGGGCCAAGGGAATTAGTGTTAGCTTGCCTGCTTTTGCGGAACAGATTAACGCCGCCGCGAACCCCTTGGTGATTGCGGATGGATTTGGCTATCGAGTTGGCAACACCATCGCCCTGGCCCTGCGCCTGCGGCCCAATGTGCCGTTCTATTTGGTCTCAGATTTTCGACAGGTCAACCCCGGTGATTTGCAGTTGTTGAAAACGGCGATCGGGCAAATGACTCCGCCGATTAGCGATCTGTACGTCCTGAACCTGATGCCCCCGTTTCGCGAGGCGATCGAGGCAGAATTAAAAGGGCAAATTCAACCCCTTGGCGGTGACAACATGGCTTGGCTCGATCGATTGCAACTGCCTTCCCCGATCGCCGCCCAAAAACCCATGCCATTAAATTCAAACCTTGAGCAATTCAAACTTTAACGAAATTCAAACTTCAATAGAAAAGACAAGCATCAAAAAGATCAGAACAAAAAAGACAAGAGGTTTAAACCCCTTGCCTTTGAACGATTGCCATTGACCGCAAATTGCTAATTGCTAGCAATTTCTAGGCCAAATTCACCAGCTTCAGGGTCAAATCCCACATTCTTTGACCCCGTTGCTCATCGCGGGCCTGAGGCGAGACCCGTTGCAGGAAGGCTTCGCGACCCTTCTTCTGGCGGTTGCCCCAGCTAAAGTAAGCCCCCGACTGCTTGAAGTCAGGATCTGCCACCACCTGAGCCACCCGATCGCCCGCCAACTCCTGGGACACATAGCCCCCAGTGATGTTCTTTTGGAACCAGGGGAAGATGGTTTGGAACAGGGGATAGTGATTGCGGAAGAGGGGCGTATCGGCCACGCAACCGGGATAGAGCGAAGAGAACGTAATCCCAGTGGACTCATGGAAGCGACGGTGCAACTCGCGCATGGTCAGCACATTGCAAACCTTGCTTTCCTTGTAGGCCCGCACCGGCTCAAACTTCTTGCCATTGGCCATGCAAATCGGATTTTTGAAGCCCTGTGCAAAGCCTTCCAGATTGCCCAAATCGGGCTGAGGCGGAATTTTGCCCCCCAATTCGTCGGGGTTGTGGGTCACCGTGCCCAAAATCACCATCCGCCGATCGGGATAGTTCGAGAGCTTCATGTCATCCAACATCAGATTGCACAACAGGAAGTGGCTCAGATGGTTGGTGGTCATGGTCAGTTCATAGCCCTCAGGACTCCAAAGCGGTTCCTTAATCAAGGGCATATAAATGGCAGCGTTACAGACTAGCGCATCGAGCGATCGACCCAGCGATCGAAAAGCACTGACCAACATCCGCACGCTGGTGAGGTTCCCCAAGTCCACTTGGAGCACCGTATAGCTATCTTGAGGAATGCCCGCCTCGGCCGCTGCCGCGTGGGTTTTTTCCAAATTCCGGCAAGCCATCACCACATACCAGCCACGATTGACGAGGGCCTTAGCGGCGTACAGCCCGACTCCCGAGGAAGTACCGGTGATGAGGACGGTGGGTTTTTGCTGTTCTGCCATTGCTGTTGTGCGGTTTTATCGTGATGGGTTACTAAAAAAGGGGGCAGAGCAACTGGCTCTTGCGCCTCATGCCGATCGAAACCGACGGTAATCGCCTCGATCGCGATCGGGAACGCTTTGCTCTGTTGAATGATGCCACCGGGCCCAAACGGGGCCAGGCGATCGCATCCTATCGAGAATCGCCTAATTGCGCGTCGCGAAAGGCGAAAACCTCAACCAATCTTAAAATCTTGGCCGGTTGTTGAGAATTTTGCAGGGCGGCATCCAAATTATTTGGCTAGCACCCTTGCGATTTTTCATCCATGGCGTATAATACATACTCGCGTCAAAAATATTGAGTTTTGTTCCGTTAGCCAAACGATCACCACTCAATCAATCTCCGTAACCTAGAGATTCGAAGACGCATTAAGGCTCAGTAGCTCAGAGGTTAGAGCAGGGGACTCATAAGCCCAAGGTCGCAGGTTCAAATCCCGCCTGAGCCATCGCTGAAACTCAATAAACACAAGGCTTCTGGCGATCTCCATCTAATTCGGGGGTCGCCATTTTTAAGCAAAAACTAAGCAAAAGATTCAGAGGGGGCCTTTTTTGCTGATTTCGGCCCAGGCCCGTTGATGAACATCCACCCCGATCCAGTGCTGATAAACACTCGTATGAACTTCAACGCTGTGCCCCATCCATTGGGCGGCCAAACTGACATCTAATTGACCGATCGCCCGAACAGCCCAAGCGTGGCGAAGGTAGTAGGGGGAAAAGGGAATTTTGTAGCGTTTGAATGCGTGGGTGACTCGATTTCCGAGAGCTGAATTATCGGGCCCGCTGATTTTGGGTCTGATGATTTGCCCCAAACCAAAGTCTTCAAACCAGTTGGGCCAGATGGGCCAGACGATGCGATCGCCCGTTTTGCCCTCCTCGATGTCCAGGCGTGGGGGAGTGGTGAATTTGGCGTGGCAAATTTCGTGCGGGCGTAAGCCGTAGGCAGCAATCAGCCCATAGGCCCAACGCCAGGAATCATTGGGGAGGCGATCGAACCAATGGAGGATGGTGCGATCGTCTGGCAGGTCACGGGGGGCCGCCTTGAGGATGCCGTATTCCCCTCGGTAGGCCTTGAAGCTGCAATTCAGTCCGGCAAACTTGGCCAGTGATTCGAGCACTCGACAGGCCCGCTGTCGGGTGCGGCTGTCGGGTTCGGTGGCGAGGACGATCGCCAACAGTTCCTCATGGGTTAGGGGGCGATCGAGCGGCAACTTGTCGAAAATCTTGCGGTAATCGTGCCGCCAGGTCGTGAGGCTTTTGGGATTTTTGGGCCGCCGGTTCCAATAATCAACTTCAAACCGATCGACCCAATCACCGATCGCTTCCCCTTGTGCCGATCGCCGGAATTCGGGCCGCCAATCGCCCCAATCAAATGAGCCGTCGGTGAGTGATCGGCGTAGGGCCCGGGCCTGGGTTTCGGCCTGAGAAACGCCTTCCACCGTGAGGGCTAATTTGGTGGAGATTCGGCGCTGTTTGTTCTGTGTACAAGATTCAGAGGGCAAGGGCGGCAGGACGGCCACCAAAAAGAGCAAGTTACCGATCGCGGTGATCGAGACCCGAACTTTGTCGCGTTTGAGCCGGCCGTTGGCTTGGGCCAACCGGGCGATCGCTGCATCACTCATCGATCGGCTCCAATTGCGTGAAATCCACCAAGAAGGAGCCAAACTTATCGCGTTCCTGAACTCGAGCTTTTTCCCCTTTCTGCCCAATGATTCGGACGATCGCGCCATTTCTGCGGTGCTTTGGTGCGTTAAACCGATAGAACCGATCCTTGAGGCGATCGAGCAAATTTTTCAATCCAGGCGACGGAACAAAATTCACATGATCACTGCTTACGCTGTCTGGGTTTGGGGCGTTGGGCGGTGACAGCAGCGCACCACTTGCCCCACCGCTTGCACCATCAATTGCGGCTGTTGCACCATTTTGCTGAGGCTGGGCAAATGATTGCGGCTCAAGGGTCTGAGGATTTTGAGCTGCAAAATTTTCGGCCGTTAAATGCGCGTTTTTTTCGTCGTCAAAAAAATTTGAATTTGGGTGGTTTGACATGATCACAGGATCACCGCTTGCCCCATAAGGGTTTGAGGGCGGTTTTTGATGATCAGTGATCATGTGCTCCTCACGATCACTGTTTTGAGCGATCGGGCGATCGCTGAGAGTGACATGATCACTGATCATGTGCCGATCACCCTCAAACCCGCTCGGGGTATAGGGTGATCGTGTGATCATGTCACTGCCGGTTGTTTCGTATATAGGGGCTGAAATGCTTGGTTTTGCATGGGTGGGCCGTTCACTGAGCGCTTCAAGTGGGAACGGATCCGTATCCCCATCCATGCGAAGTCGCACCCCACGCACGATTTTTTGTCGTGAGGTGCTGTCGGGCGACCGGGTAAACTCGCATTCCCAGCCAAGTACGTTAAGCAGCAAGTCCGCTAGCGCCGGGGAAAACTCCTTGTTTGCTCGGGGTTGTCCACCTGTGGCAGCGGTAAATGCTGTGTAGTTGCCGTACAGTGTACCTTTGTCGTCGCGAGTCTTGCCCAGGTTCACAAAATCGTTACGGTTGCCGGTGGGAATCAGGCATTCGTTAACCCAGTGCGCAAGGTTATCGCTGCGCATTTTGTATTCCCAGGTTTGGGCGATCGAGGCTGATGATGGGTCGGAAATCTGACGCAACACGTCGGTTACTTCGCGATCGGGAATGCTCAACACAAAGTTGGTTAGCGCGGCCAGCTCCGGTGCAAATGATCGATCGAGGTTTTTCATTTGACTGAGCGCCACTTTTTTGGTGAAGGGCACTACCAGGGCGCGGCGCGACATCCCAGATGAGTGATCGCCGCTGAAAATTGGGAAGTTACTGGAAACCAAGACCATCCCGTCAAAGGTGAAATGAAACGCTGTTTGGCGCTTGATTTCAGCCCTCAGCGGGTCTTGGCCTGTGAGCGATTTGAATGTCGATAGCCCACCACGGTAGGGGTCTTCGTCGGGGAGAACGACCAGGCGCTTGCCATAGGCGTTGGCCATGTCGAATTGGTTGGTGCAAATTGCGGTCAAGGTGGTGGTGTGAATGTTCTGCTCGCCAATGAGGGCGATCGCCAGCCGGGTGTAAGTGCCTTTGCCTGTGCCACCGGGCCCGGTCAAGTGCAAAAACCGTTGCAGGTCGGCGCGGCGCTTCAATGTTGCATTTAAGAAGCACAGCAGGATTCTTTGCAGTCCGCGATCGCCGTCGGTCGCAAAGTCCATCCACTCTGCGATCGAGTCCCAATCGGTGGCCGTTGGGTCGTAGTCGCGGGGCAAGCTCCACAGCAGCCGGTTTGCTGGGGCGTGGGCTGAGAGTTGCATGGTTTCCAGGTTCAGCACCCCGTTGCGGAAGGGCAGCACGCCTTCGGCCTCTTCCCATCCGTCTACCAGCAGATAGGCTTCCAGTAACTCACGCACCGATTTGATGAATCCCGAGCTGTAGCGGCTCCGGTCTGCTTTTCCGTCCAGTTCGCCTTGCAGCATGGCGTTGATGTGAACGGGAGTTTCGGGAGTCCACACCCCTGGATATTTGGCTTCATAGCGATACCACTGCCGGAGTTCGGGGTTGAAGGCCAGGAAGGGCCGATAGCGTTCGGCTAGGTCGCGGGCCACTTCTGAAGGCTTTGGCGGCTCATATTTGTCCTTCTTCGAAGCCACCTGGCCTTCAATGCCCTTGAGCCAATCCTCAAACTTTTGGGCCGATCGAACCCGATCGCCAAATGCCTCACGCCCCATGGCCACAATCAGATCGTCAGCACCTTTGTAGGCGGTATCCCAGGTGACGATTAGGACGGTGCAACCGCGAGCGGTTAGCAGGCTGCCAAAGCGTTTGAGCGCATCGCGGCATTCTGGCTTGGTTAGATAGTCACTATCAAACGCCAGGGCGTGAGTGGTTCCGGGATTTGCCCAGCGCTCGACTTCAAAGGCGAGTTTGTCGTCTTTTCCCCAATTCCACACCCCTGTTAGGAAAATGCCGGCATGGCCTGCTGAGAGGATCGCCGCGGCCTTTTTGGCTCCCTCTGTCCAGACTCGGATGATGCTGGTGTCGCTCCAGGTGTTGAGCCAGTAATCGGGGTTGCCAGGGACTGATAGGAAAAATGCGTCAGGCTCGACACCGCTGGCGGTGAGGTATTTGGCGGGCTTTTTGTTGGGGTCAACAACATGGGGCCGATCGGGCTTGCCTTGGCCATCTCTTGCACCGAGGGGCTGGCCGGTGCGCCAGTTAACGCCTCTGCACCACCATCCGCCTGTGGCGATTTCCTTGGCGGGCTTGACTCTCAGGTTGAATTCTTTTTTGGGCAGGCTCTCCAAATTGGCGCGGGCGATCGCCTCATCAACGCCGCTGCCGTCTACCCACTCGGTCAAATGCTTGGGCGCAACACGCGCCGATCGATCCATCGTCATCATGGGAGGTCTCCAAAAGGGCAATAGCAAGCCCCCACCGGCTAAAAGCCAGCAGGGGCAAGGTTTAAGCGGTCAGTTCTTCAGCCGGATCGTAATTTTCGATCTCGGTTTCGTTGCTCAACACCTTCAGGCTTGCTACCCGTCCCTCCCAATCAGCCAAGGACTGCTTAAGCCCTTCAAGCCGATCGCTTATTCCATTGCGCTCCTGATTTAGCAGTTCGATTTCTTGCAGCAGCGATGCGACCTTGTGGTCGATCTGGGCTATCCGATCCTGGGCGGTGTCAATCAGATAGCCAAGGGTTTTCCCATGCGTAACTGGTCTGGGTCGGGCGGCGAGTTTGGCAGCAGTCCCCGTGCAAACTGCTCCACCACCTCGCTCGCGCTCCTCAGCCCCATTGCTTGGGCTGTGTTCCTGAGGGTGTCGATCGCTTCCTCCGTTAGAAGCAATCGAATTTCCCGTTTTCGCTTCCCGTACTTTGGCTTCCCGGCCATTTTGCTCTGGTGTCATGTTGGTTGGGTCTAATCTTACCGCCTGTAAAATACACTTGATTTTACTGGCTGTAATATGTTTATATCAATCATACCGCACGTAAGATTATCGAATCCCTTGCGGTCTCGACAGAATGGGGCCCGCCGTGTGCGGGCTTTTCTAGACCATGGCCCAGACCGAATTCCCGATCGGCTTTTCCGTTGGCTGTGCCATCAGCGCGGTGACCCGTCGCCTCAAGCGCTCCCTGAAAGGAGCCGGGTTCCGTTGGCGCAAGCAACCGAAACAGTCGGTCTGGTGGATTAAGTCCTGCTCAGGCTTCACTACACGCCTGAGCTACCACAAAGAGTTCGGCTGGCTGGTGGTTTCGGAGAGTCCCTACGACGGGCAAGTCGTTGAAAAGCTCGTTAATTACCTTTGGAGGGCTTATGTTGACCGCTTTGCCGCCTGAGAAACCTGTTGCCGCTGAGGGCGATCGCCCGCCCATCATTGGCCATGTCCATGAGCTTGATTTCTATTTGCAGGCCCATGAGGCGAAAAATCGCGGCTACCATTCGCGGGCCGTCTGTTTGCTCTGCCTTGCCGCCCGGAATTTCGGGCTTGAATGGACATCTCTAGGCCACGTGCTCCTGGATTGGGATTACAACCTTCCTAATGTCGATAAAGCTTGGGCAGAGCTTTGGGAGGATCCGAATGGTTAAATATCGCCGCCTGGCCCGGGTCAATATTTATCGGGCCCAATGCCAACTCGCCCGATCGCTCAAAGAAGGCAACTACACCCCATTGGAGCGGTCATACTACCGGCGTGTTTTGGAGCACTTGGCTCTAGCCCAAGACGCTTTCGATAAAGGCGATCGGCTCTCAGCTCGCAAAGACCGATTCAACGGAGGGCGCACTGCATGAGCTACTGGCTTCGCTGGTTGCGGGGGGTCTGCTGGATGGCCATGCACGATGAGGACTTCTGCCATCGGTGCTTGGCTTTGGCTATCTCGCCAGTGCAATGGAGCGGGCGCGTCTCCGAGGATTCTCGGGGGGAAAAGGAACTCATTTGGTGGATTGAGGGCTACCTCATCATTTGCTGGCCCCAATTGTGGATCCGTCCTCTTGATGAGCTGCCTACAGACCCAGCCGACTCAGCTCCTATTGCCGACTACGACGAGATGCCTTTCTGACCTTAGTAGGGCGGCCTACGCGGCCACCCCGCCTAAAGGGGGGAATTTAATGGACGTTTGGGGTTTTTTCAAAACTGCCTAAACCCGAAAAAACCCAGGCTTATAGACAAGCTTGGCGATCGCCCTCAGCGCACCTGAGGCGATCGCCTTTCTGTTGATGATTGTTGGAGTTTCAGCTCGTTTCAGAGTCAGAAGGCGATCGCTTCACTGCTCGATGTCCCCTTCTGATACGCCATGAGCGGAAACTCGGTAAGGTTTTGGTTCAGTTGCCAGATAGGGCCCTTAGGGTGGTTAAGCACACCCTTGATCGGGGGGTTATGCCGTCTCGGTCACCCCTCAAGCGCCCTCAGCATGTCAATGTCACCGCCATTAATCAGCAATTCGTCTGGCTCAAAATCATCGATCGATTGAGCAAATGGCGAGGACATCGGCGCGGCCACCCAACTCTCACGCCCAAATTCAATGCGGCCCATGCCCATCCTGACGTAAACCACTCCAGCAAATTCCTCTCCTGGCATGTATGCCCCAAACTCAACTTCTGAATTTGGCTCCAGCAACGCCAGCAGTTCAAACGCTTCTTTTTCGACTGCCTTTATTTGGTTGTCGCGATCGCGGTTAGATCCCCCGTTTTGGGCCAATTGCCAGTAGTAGGCTAGCTGTCCAACCAGTAGCCGCAATCGCTCCCAAGCTTTAGCCCTAGCCGCCTTCAAATCCGCCATAATAGGGTGATCCATTGCGCTACCTCGAACAGTGCGATCGGATCTTCCCCCACGCAGTGCACAGACCGAGGCGATCGGAAGCACAAAATAAGCCAGCCCTCACCCGCAGGGCTGGCTTATTTTTATCCCCCTTCAGACCCCGATCCACCCGAAGGTTGCTCGCCTCGCACCATGTCCAGGGCGCTAAATTCAGACCCCTGCGAAACCCGCCGCGCCGATTCCGCCAAAGCCCCCTGTTGCTTATTAGAATCCCGGATGATTTTGCCGTCCTTATCGACAAGTTGACCCGCATCATTAACCAGAGTTTGCCCCTCGGTCACCGCTTCATTGAACCGAGTTGTGTTGTCGGCCAGCTCCTTACTTTCGTCAGAAATATTCACCACCTCACCCGCAATTGAAGTTCCCAAATCGGCAACCTCAGTTGAGTTATCCAGCATTTGCCGCAACTTCTCGAAACGCCCCGTCGCGCTGTTGATATTCGGATTCATCCAAGGGAACGCCCCCTGATTCACAATCCGCGAATTCTTCAGCGCGTTCCCGATTCGAGCGACATTTGTTGAGGTGATTTCAACGATGTTTCGAGCGCCGTCAAAAATCCCCTGAATCGTATAGGCAACGTTTGCAGCACTCGTAAGGATTCTGTTGATGTTGATCCATTTTGCTTGAATTTCCGTCCAAGCCGCCTTGCCAAAGATATCGGTCATTAAGCCCTGAAATCCCTGACCAACTAACTCGTTAACGTCAATTGGTTCATCTTCAGTGGTTCCCCCTGTTGCCACTTTCTTAATTGCCTGGATTGACATGCTCAACATGTCACCAACCGACTCGATTAGGTTGCGAGAAAGCATCGCGGCATTGTGTAGGAGCACAACCATGTTCAACATCGAAAAAGCCTGCATAAGGAGCTGTGTTCCTCGCATCTTTTTCAACTGATCGGTGACGCTGGTAATTTTGCCGGGTAGGTATTCGATCGGCTTGCCAATCGTGTTTTTCAAAGAGTCGCGATCGGTCACAATCACCCCCGAAAGTCCATTCGGGTTCTTGCCCGGATCCCCAAGTCTTCGCAGGATTTCCTTCGTCAAGGCATCCATATCAGGCGCTGCACGGCAGGGCATAGGCTGTTCGATTTCTCCTTTGGGTGTACAGGGGCTTCGGGCTGGTGCGATCGGCGGAGCCTTGGGCGGCACTCGAACAGGCGGGTTCCGAGTGGGCGGCTTTAGCGCCGGGGGGTTCAAACCAGGCGGCGCGATCGGTGTGGGCTGGGGCGGCTCATTGGGGTTGAACGGATTGCTCCGGCCTCGGTTTGGGGCCCGGGGCGGAATTAACCCAGGAATCGGCGGGGGAACCGGAGTCAACCCAGGAATAAAGGGGATTTCTGGCGTGGTGGTAACCCCTGGCAACGCAGGCGGAAATCGCGCCGGTGGAGTTCGAGCGGGGGGCTGATCCACCACAGGCGGCTCCGGGGGTGGATCGACCCAAAACGGGTCACCAGGCGGGATTAGTTCGGGGTAGTCCTCTTCATCCAACCCAACCCAAAAATCGGCGGTTGCCAAATATGACGACGAGTTGCCCGTCAGGTAATAGATCCCTTGTGCGTGACGAATGCCGATCCATTGCCACGGCGACGGGGGGTTGATGTAGTTTGCAATGACAGCCGGATCGGCTCGCTGATAGACAAAGCTGAGTGGGCCGTAAAGTTGCACCTCGGCGCTACCTTCAACCAGCCATCGCCGGAAAAGGAACATGATGTCGGGCTTTCCCTGAGCATCGGTCGTGAAGATATGTTCGTTGACTTCTGTATGCTTGTACCAAGTTTTGACCTTGTACCACCAGGCGCGATCGAGCCAAGGGGTTCCCACTTCCTCAGGGGTTCGCCGCCGTGCTGGCGTTCGCGGCTGGGGTGTGCCAGCGGGCGATTGTCCCGATGGGGCGGGCGGGCGAATGCCCTTGGCCTTGGCCACCGCCTCAGGGGTTAAGTCGCCAACAGGAGGCGCGGTCAAACCGATTCCCGCCGCCGCGCCCGCCCCAAGCCGTGTGCCAGGCTCTTGGCTCCCAAACCTCTTTCGCGGTGTGGGATCTGGGATCTCCCTCTTGGGCGGGCCGCGGCTGCCAATAGCGGCGGC
>NZ_LIRO01000140.1:0-10695 GCF_002742025.1 Limnothrix sp. PR1529 | reverse complement strand
TACGACAGAGCCATCCAATTCCAACCCGACGACCACAAAGCCTGGAACAACCGAGGCATTGCGCTGGTTAAGCTCGGGCGGTATGAAGAGGCGATCGCTAGCTACGACCAAGCCCTCCAATTCAAACCCAACCTCTACCAGGCCTGGTATGGCAAAGCTATCTGTTATGTTAAGCAAGGCCAAGTGGATGAAGCTATTAACCACCTACGACAAGCAATCAAGCTAGACTCTGATGCTCGGAACTGGGCAAAAGAAGCCGACAGCGACTTCGATCCCATCCGCCCAGATCCCCGCTTCCAAGCCCTGATCCAAGAACCGTAGGGTGCAGGGGAAAACGCTCGGAAGGCAATACCAATCGCCATTCATCTCCCATGCACCGCCACCCGTAACGCATGGAACGATGATCGGTTGGGTGGCGATCAATCCACGGTGCATGGGAGAACAAATCAACCATTTCGCAACGATTGCCAATGGCTCCCATGCACCCTACCCGATCATCACTCATCGGTTGGGAGCGATCGCGGCTCGTCAAAAATCCCACGGTTCAAATAACTCCGCCACCGGAAACGCAAACCCGCTCACCACATCCTCCCCCTCCAACAAATCGCCAACCCGCAACAGGCGATCGGGTTCCGGGCCGTGATAGACCAAAATGCAGCGCTCATTTGGGTCAATCTTCCACAGCAAGCGCGTCCCGTGGGCAAAATATTCCACGATCTTTTGGTGCATTTCGTCCACCGTGTTGCCCGGCGACAAAATCTCCACCACCAAATCCGGCGCACCTTCAAAATAGCCTCGGGGCGGACGGCTGAGACCCTGCAACCGAGATCGATCGATAAAAGCAATATCGGGCGATCGCCGGTTGCCATTGCCCAAGGTAAACGCCGTGCTCGAATCACAAACCGCCCCCAAGCGGCGCGATCGCACCCAATTCATCAGCGCCGCCACCAAAACGCAGGCTAAATAGCCATGCTCCATCCCCGAATTGCCCAGATCCACCACCTGACCGTCCACCAACTCGTAGCGATGACCCTCTTTGGGTAAGGCCATCCAGTCTTGATCCGTCCAGGTTTGAGGGCTTGTGGCAATGGTCATTCCCGTTGCGCTCCTGCCGATCGCGATCACCTGTTGCTATTGTGCCGTGGTCTACCCGAAACGCCGTAGGTGTCATAAAACGCCTGCTTTTTCAGCATTTCCCCAAAGCGATTTCCCGGCGACAAAATCTCAAATACCACTTGGGGCGCGATGTTGTTTTCACACCATTGTTTATAGGAACCCCGATCGCCCTTGGGAACCCCAAACGCCACCATCACATCGGGCGCTTGGCGGGTTTTGTTGTCCCCTTCCACCGGATACCAGAGCAGATCGCCCGCCACAAAAACTTGCGGATCGTTGGTAAAGATGGCGGCAAGGTTCATGTAGATCTTTTGGATCCAATGAAACTGTTTCGTGTTGTCGGCGATCGGCTGGCCATCGCTATCGGGATAGTCGATCGGTGGGGGCTGAATCCCTGGTGTGATCGTCGTGGTGGTGGGTTGGGCAATCATCGGTTAGTCCTCACGATCGCGGTTGGTCTCATTATGCCAACGGGGCCTGATGCGAACGGAGCCGGCGATCGCCCGGTGGGGTTTGTGGGGCCCAGGAAACCTGGATTCGGGGGAATTTTGATACGATCGCAGCAGCTTTGTTGCTGGCTCAAGGCTCAAGAGACTTTTGGCTCAAAACCCTAGGCTGAAGGTTGCTTGATGCCACAGTGCGGCCTCAGGGAGCTAAACCGTTGGTGCATCTTTAATCGGCGTATTGTCACGCAGTCTGTCTTTTGGGGGGGCGATCGCCGCTGTGGCGGTCGGTTGTCATCATTTACCGAATTTTGACCACGAAATACCGGGATTTTGGGGGCAATTTCCCTTGAATCTCTGGTTTGAGGCGGATTTGGTCTGTGCGGAGTTGTAGCCCCTACCTAGTAACTGATGGTTACGACAGGCTGCATCGTTTTCGGCCGCATGGCGCTGCGATTATTGTGAATGCTCCAACGACAAGCTCGGCTGTGGTTGCCTCTGGTAGCCCAATTCTGATTGGCATTGCCGATCGGGAGTTGGCGCAGGCCTTGGCCCAGGTGGTGGCGGAGTTAGGGTGCGAAGCCCATTGCCCCGCGAGTTTGGATGAGTTGATGGCGGCGGCCGCTCGGCTCCAGCCGCTTTTGGTGTTGGTGGAGTCTTGGCCGGAGCTGGCGGCCTTGGAACTGTGCCATCAGTTGCGATCGGCGGCTCCTTACCAAAACACCCCGATCGTGCTAGTGGGGACGGCGGGGCAAATCGATCGGGGCGCGTTGTTTGCGGCGGGGGCGGCGGACTATTTGCTGTTGCCCTTGGAACCGGCGGAGGCTTTGGCACGCATTCGGTTGCATTTGGATCGCAGTCGGCTCGATCGACTCCATGAGCGGGCCCGCAATCTGACGCTGTTTCGGGGGCCGGCCCTGTTGGCCGCCAGTTTGCAAAAGCGTTTGCGACGACAGGCAGAATTATTGCAAGAGCAGCTCTTTTTGCTCGATCGGGAAGTGCGGGAGCGGCGGCAAATGGAATCGGCCCTGCGCGATGAGCAAAGCCGCACGCAAAAGTTGCTGTTGAATGTGTTGCCCCAAGCCATTGTCGATCGGCTGGCAAGGGAGGATGGGTTGGCGATGGAAAACGAAATCCTCGCCGATCGGTTTGAGGAAGCCACGATTTTATTTGCCGATATTGTGGACTTCACGCCCCTTTCGGTGCAGTTGCCGCCTTTGGAGTTGGTGCAATTGTTGAATCGAATTTTTTCGGCGTTCGATCGATTAGCCGAAGAATTTGGCCTTGAAAAAATTAAGACGATCGGCGATGCCTACATGGTGGCCGGCGGAATTCCTGTGCCGCGTCCTGACCATGCCCTCACGGTGATGGAAATGGCGATCGCCATGCGTCGGGAAATTAATCAACTGCGGCGAGAAACCGGGCTGCCCTTGGCCTTGCGAATTGGCATCAACACGGGGGCCGTGGTGGCCGGCGTAATTGGCATCAAAAAATTTAGCTATGACCTTTGGGGCGACACGGTCAATGTGGCCAGTCGAATGGAGTCCCAGGGGATTCCCGGCAAAATTCAGGTGACCGAGGCAACCTATGCCTACCTGAAGGATCATTACGAGTTTGAGCGTTGGTCTAATCTGCCAGTGAAAGGGCGCGGTCGCATGACGGCCTATCTCTATGTGCGGCGGCGATCGAGTTCTTGGCCCAATCCGGAAGCCAACTCGGCCTCGGAAGAAACACCGGCCCCTGTGCCCCATGGCACTGACTCGGGGCCGTCGGAGTTGCGATCGCGCGAGCCAACTTCTGAAATTGCTCTTTGATGGGGGTTGAGATCGTGGTGATGATCGCGATCGTTCAGGATCGTGATTGTGACTGTGATTGACTGGTTGAGGATCTGGGGATCTTTGGCCAAGCCATTATCCTGGGAATAGCTGAAGCAAGACCGGGGAACAGGCATGGTTTCGGAAGCGGCAAGAAAGGCTTGGTGGCAACGGCTGCAAACTTGGCAAAATCAACCCCGGCCGCAACCGGAAGAGTCGATCGCCCTGCGAATCTTGGTGCAAATTTTGGTGGCGATCGGGATTTTGGCCACCGATGTGGCCGCTGGAACCCAAACCAGTTGGTGGGCCATTCCCCTCAGCTTTGGCGGGGCCTACTGGAGTTGGCGGCAACGGCGGCGGCGCAACCTGGGGGCACAACTGGCGATCGCGGCGGGAATGCTGGTGGCCTTGGCCGTTTTCTTTCGATCGCTCCTGGGCAATTTGGGAGATACGCGCCTGGTTTTGGCGGAGTTGCTGATCCATTTGCAAGTGCTCCATTGCTTTGACTTGCCCCGGCGCAAGGACTTGGGCTACTCGATGCTGATCGGGCTGATTCTGATGGGGGTGGCCGGAACCCTCAGCCAAACCATGTTGTTTGCACCCGTGTTGGTGGCCTTTGTGGGGGTGGCGCTGCCAATGTTGGTGTTGGACTATCGATCGCGCCTGGGATTGGAACCGGGCGATCGGGATTGGCGCAACCTCACGGGGCTAATTCGGCCGGGTCAGATGGCGCGGTTGTTTGGGGTGGTGGCGGTTTTGGGGCTGGTGGTCTTTGCCCTGCTGCCGCGTTTTCCGGGCTACCAACTGCGCCAGTTTCCGGTGACGGCCCCGCCCAATTTGATGGATCAGATGTTTGATAACCGGGATCAGTCTGCGTCGATTCGCAATCCGGGTTATGGGCAAGATGGCCAAGCCCTCGGGGGAACCAGCGGTGCAGGCCGCGGCCAAACAGACAACACGTTCTATTACGGCTTTAGCAGCACGATCGACCAAACCCTTGAGGGGCAACTGGTTCCCACCTTGGTGATGCGGGTGCGATCGCAGTCGCCGGGCTTTTGGCGAGTATTGGGGTTCGATCGCTACACCGGTCGCGGGTGGGAAATTTCCCGCAATGACGACACCCAAAGCCTGGTGCGGCCCGATTGGTCCTATCGCTTTGTGATTCCGCCGGAGCCAACCCGCGCCCAAATTGAAGAGGTGGTGCAAAGTTACACGGTGCTTTCGGCCTTGCCCAACCTGATTCCCACCCTGGCCCAACCCACGGAGTTGTTTTTCCCAACCCGAGGAATTGCGATCGACAAGGAAGGCAGCATTCGATCGCCCCGCATTTTGGATGAAGGGTTAACCTACTCGGTCATCTCCCAAGTGGCCTACCGCGATCGCACCCGACTGCGCCAGGCCCGCCGTACCTATCCCCCCTTCATTCGGAACTATTACCTCGATGTGCCCGCGGCCTTGCGGCCCAAGTTGCAAAAACGGGCCCAAGAGTTACTCGCGAAGGCTCCCAATGCCCGTAATGATGCGTATGAGCAGGCGCTGTTCTTAGCCCAAGCCCTGAAGCAAACCTACACCGTGCAACCGGACTTGCCGCCACCGGCTGCGGGCGAAGATTTGGTCGATCGCTTTTTGTTTCAGTATCAAGGGGGCTATCCCGATCATTTCCCCACTACCCTCACCCTCATGTTGCGGAGTTTGGGGATTCCGGCGCGGGTGGCGGCCGGGTTTGCGCCGGGTCGGTTCAATCCTTTCACTGGCCTATACGAGGTGTACAACACCGATGCCCATTTGATCACAGAGGTTTATTTTCCCGGGTATGGCTGGTATAGCTTTGACCCGATTCCTGGCCATCCCTTGATTCCACCCTCGATCGAGAAAAATGAAACCTTCAGCACCCTGGAAAAACTCTGGGCTTGGGTGGCCGGTTGGTTGCCCACGCCCCTGCGCAATTGGCTGGATGGGGTGATTTCAGGGGTGTTGGGGGGGCTGCTGGCACTGGTGGGTCGGTTACTGGGTTTGTTAACGGGGGGCTGGACGGGTATTTTGGCGGCGATCGCCCTGGCTTTGGTGGTGGGTGGGGCCCTGTGGTTGGGTTGGTTGGGCTGGCACGCTTGGCAACGGCGGCGGCGCTTGGCTCGGTTAGCCCCGATCGCTGCGTTATATCAGGAGGTGCGCGATTGGTTAGCAGAAGACTGTCCCGCCTATCCTTGGCAAACACCATTGGAATATGTGGCCGCCTATGAACAGTGGCTCGCCCAGCAGGGGGGCGGCCCCGGCGCGGGCGATCGCTTGGCGCTGTTGGCGGCGGTGGCCGGGGCCTACAGTGATTGGCGCTATGGCGATCGCCCGGCGGATGTGGCGGCTTTGCGGGAACAGTGGCAACGGGTGCGACGGCGCGATCGGCCCCGGCTGTTGGGAGCGGCGACTCGCTAGGGGGCAGCCTGGCCTTTGGTGTTCAACGGTGGGGGACTGGTTTGGCGCTAAACTTTTAAGACGCAATTCCCGTTCCCAGGATTCAGGACTCCAATCCGCACCGAAGATCTTCGAGGTTGGGAATCGGTAAAGGCTCCGTTGGCCGTTGTTTGCCCAATTGCCCATGACCCTCAAAGCAATTCTGCTGGACTTTAACGGCACAATCATTAATGACGAACCGCTGCACGGGCAACTTCTGCAAGAGATGTTGCTGAGTGAGAATTTGCGGCCGGATCCGGAGGAGTTCCGCGAGGTCTGTTTGGGCCGGAGCGATCGGGCCTGTTTGCGGGATCTGCTGGCTCGGCGGGGGCGCATGGTGGATGATGACACGCTCGATCGGTTGGTGGCCCGCAAGTCGCAACTGTATCTCGATCGTCTGGCCCACTTGCCCCAACTGCCGATCTATCCGGGCGTGGTGGACTTTTGCAGTCGGGTGCGCACTCTGGGGTTGCCCATGGGAATTGTGACCGGGGCCCTGGCTGCGGAGGTGGAGACGGTTTTGAGTCGGGCGGGGCTGCGATCGTTCTTTAGCGTGCTGATTACGGGTGATATGGGACTAGAGAGCAAGCCCGCTCCCGATGGTTATTTGCAAGCGGTGGCCCAGTTGCGATCGCAGCTCGATCGGCTGGATTTACAACCCCAAAATTGCTTGGCGATCGAAGACACCTACCCTGGCATTGCGGCGGCCAAGGCTGCGGGAATGCAGGTGGTGGGCGTGGCCACCAGCCACCCATTCCAAATGGTGCACCGCCGGGCCGATTGGGTGGTGGACTTTTTAAATACCTTGGATCTCGATCGAGTGCAGCGGCTTTTTGCCGGTCGGGAACGGCCCGAACCGCCGATTGGTGCTACCATGTCCGATACGCCAATTGCCTCGGGGAATTAGCTCAGTTGGTAGAGCGCTGCGATCGCACCGCAGAGGCCAGCGGTTCGAGTCCGCTATTCTCCATTTCAACCAGTTCCCATTTCAACCAGTTCCTTAAACTTGGGGCGCGTTGGCCAACACAGCCGTCAGTTTGGCTGCGGCTTCGAGGCTGTCGGCCAAGGAAATCGGCAAGCTTTCAATTAACTCGCGCGTTTCATCACTGGGTTCTCCCAACACCCGCAGCACGATCGCGGGGCCGCGTCCCTGATTCAGGGCCAAATTATTAGCCCAATTATTCACAGCCAAGTCCCCTTCACTGCGGGTGGTGGAGAGGGGTTGCGGTAATTCTTCCATCGGTTGGGTTTCCTGTCGCCACCAACCATGGCGCTTGGCATATTGATGAATCACTGCCACCACGCCATCCAGGGTGATGGCACTGCCCAACAAATCCAGCAGCACCACCCGCACCGGGTGTGGATGGCTGAGACTGGCTAAGGCCTGTTCGAGCCGCCCTTCTAGGATTTCGGGGCGACCACCGCCCACGGTCCAGCCCACATTGATGAACCCGGCCACGTTGCCCCCAAAGCGGCAAACCAAATCCAAGGCCGCTAAGGTCAGCCCCATGCCATTGCAGACAATCCCGATCGGGGTGCTGGCGTTCTTTTTGCTGCGATCGCCATTGGTGGAATTGCTGCTCTGACCGTTCACGGCCCCCTGAGCACCGTGGGCCGCATTGGCCACCGAAGCGGGCGCGGTTCCGCCCTCAATCCAAACGGGCTTGAGGCTGGGCGGCATCACTACGCCGTTGAGCAAGCATTTCAACTCCGTGTGGCGATCGATCGCACTGTCGTTCACGGTGACTTTGCCGTCCAGGGCCATCAGTTCCCCGGCTCGATCGACCCCTAGGGGATTGATCTCCACCAAATCCAAATCATTTTGGACAAACAGGGCATACATCCGCTCCACAATCTCGCTGACGGAAGGCACTAGCTCGCCCCGCAGCCCCATCTTCAGCACCAAACGGCGGGCATAGAAGGGCGAAAATTCCCCATCCACCAACACCTGATGCACCGTACCGGCGGAAAGCTTGCCATCCATTCCCCCTTGGGTGGATCCCAGCAGCACCGGCCGCCGGGCGTTGTCATCCAGCGCCACCGCCAGATAAAACTCCTGCTCTACGTTGTATTTGGCCTCCGCCAACAGCAATGCAGGACATTCCCCCCCGATCGGCAAGCTGAAAATGGCTTGGGCGGCGGCCACCGCGTCGATCGTGTTGCTGGCGAACCGGATCCCACCAGCACGCCCTCGCCCCCCGGCCCGCACTTGGGATTTCAGGGCGATCGGGTAGGGAATCTTCAATTCCCGCAATTCCTGCAAGCTGGCGATCGGTTGGGAAGGCAGCACCGGAATGCCCATGGCGGCAAACAGGGCTTTTGCCTGATACTCCAGCAAGTCCATCGTTAACCTAGCTAAACGCTGTGGGGAGGGGATGGCCAGCCTTGTGGGATGGCTTTGGCATTATACGATCACGCCGAAAACGGCGCTGTGTCGCCCAATGCCACGCAAGGCACAAAAGCAACCTATTGGATACCGGGCCGAATCCGGGTCTCAGTCGTTGCCCAAGCCCAACTGGGCCCCAAGGGCGCGAGCGGCAACCCTCACTCAACCCAAAGATCGCCTTCCAGCTCTGGATCGGAGGTGGGCTGAGCATCGCGGGCCGATCGCCCCGGGCCTGGATGGGGTGCTTCGCGGGTCAAGTCCGTGGTGGGAGCGGGGGTGTGGTCAACCTGGGGATCGAATCGAGCGGGGGGTTCCGCCTGGGTTGGACAAACCACATAGGGCAAGGTTGCGCCCTTCAAGCCCCGTTGCAACCGTTCGGGCGATCGCTCCGACAGCAAAAACAGCGGATAGATTCGATCGGCCCGATCGCCCACCACATGGCGGTAAGCCAGGGGCATCACCCATTCATAGTCGCGATCGAGCAGCAATTGCGTCTGTCGCCAGCGACTCATCAGCCCATAAAAATCCTCATTGGGCCGATGCACAAACACAAACACCGCCACACCCGTGGTCACCTGCCACTCGGGATCGCACATCAGGAGGGCAATCTCGCAGGGCAACCGTACCGCCTGCCGCCCCGGTTTGTTGGTCGATCGCTCAGACTCGATCGAGTGGCGACGGCGCGATCGGCTCACATCGGCCACCTCGGCCAGTTGGGTCATTTCCAACACATCGGGATCGATCCGCGCCAACGGCAACGTAATCACCACGGTGCTGTCCAGGGGCCGCCGCATACTGGGCAACAGTTCCAAGTAGGGCCGATATTCCCGCAGCAGCTCGATCGCCGCCTGCCGCCCACTATAAGTCGCCAGAATTTCCTCATAATCCGCAGACTTGATGGACATAGGCTGCCTCGCTGATGCTACTGCTCACTCGATCGCTGGAAAAATTTGCCTGAGAAAAGTTCGCCCGCGAAAAATTCGCCTGAAAAAAGTTTGCCTGAGAAAAGCTGACCTGAGAAGAATTCACCTGAAGTTTTGATGATCGATCGCTTTGCCTTGGAGTTTTGGTGGTTGATATTTGGAGTTTTGATGGTTAATAGCGTTGCCTTGCAGCACTACTTAATCGCATCCATCACCGCAAAGATGGGCAAATACATCGCCAACAAAATCGAACCAACCATCCCCCCAATCACCACAATCATCAACGGCTCCAACATACTGGTTAGACCCTTGATTGCTTGCTCCACTTCATCTTCATAAAAGTCCGCCACCTTCATTAGCATTTTGTCGAGTTCCCCGGTTTCCTCACCAATCATCATCATCTGAATGGCCATGGCCGGGAAGACCTTATATCGCTCGATCGCCGCACTGATCGTCCCCCCACCTTGAATTTCGGCAATAGAGGAAGCCACCGCATCCGAAACCACCTGGTTATCGGCGGTATCTTTACAAATTTCGAGGGCTTGAATAATCGGCACACCCGATCGCGTCAACGTCCCAAAGGTGCGGCAAAAACTAGCCACCGAGCTTTTCTGAATGATGTCTCCAAAAATCGGCAACTTCAGAAAGACGGCATCCATTTGGCGCTTGCCAGCCGGTGTTTTGTACCACAGGTCATAGACAACCTTGCCGATGACCAAGGCAATTACCAAAAACACCACATAGAAATTCTTGCGCCCCTTGGGATCATCGTCGGGGAAGGTGGGTCCACGCAAAAACTCACTGATATTAATCATGATTTGCGTGAACGCCGGCAATTCAGCCCCCAATTTATCGAAAATTCCCGTAAAGGTTGGCAGCAGAAAAATGGTCATTCCCAAAAAGATAATGACCGCCAAGGATCCCACTGTGGAGGGATAGGACATGGCGGACTTAATTTGGTTTTGTAGCCGGGCGGCATTTTCCAGCAGGGTTGCCAGTCGGGTGAGCACTTCATCGAGCACCCCCCCAATTTCACCTGCTTCCACCATGGCGCAATAGAGCTTACTGAAGATGTCGCCGTGTCGTTTCAGCGAAGAAGACAGGGTCTCCCCTTCTTGCACATCAGCATTGATTTTAAATAGGGCTTTTTTCAGTTTGGGATTTTCACACTGATTGCTCAAAATATCCAAACATTTCACCATGGCAATGCCCGCATTGAACATGGCGGAAAATTGCCGAGAAAACACGGCCAAATCTTTTACGGTTACGCTGGCTGTGAGGCTGGCGAGGTCAATGTCTAGGCCGCTTTTCTGTTCCTTGAGATCGCGAATTTGGGCTTGGCTAAACCCAGCGGCAATCAGTTTATTACGCGCCCCGTTGATGCTTTCTGCTTCAACAACTTCGCGTTTGCCTTTGCCGTCGGGGCCAGCGATGGTGGCGATGAATTTAGCCATAGGGCGCTGCTCAAACTACGTGAGTCCTCAGAATTCTGTCGAGAGTCCGTTGCCAGGGGTGGCGGCGGCACAGGGGGAAAAGGGGCTGTGGGGGTTGGGCTGGGGTTGATC
>NZ_LIRO01000122.1:0-29878 GCF_002742025.1 Limnothrix sp. PR1529 | reverse complement strand
GAGGTCTTTGCTGTAGGTCATGCTGTCTCATTCCTAATTGAATGTACTATAGATTCGGCTCAACAACGACGGTCACAAGGATCAATCACAATCAAGGCCCCTGTTTGGGGCAGGGGGCCGACTTTCAAGACCGAATTCCTAGAGATCTTTTTCAGATCCTGACGGGTCGATCGGGCGAGATCGCCAGATCCACCAAGCCCCCGCACAAAGCGTGCAATTACCGATCACCGTCGTGGCCGCTTGCACCGTCACCAGCCACTCCAATCGCGGTGCATTGTCAAAAAAGTGCCAGGTACAGGCACACATGGCGCTCACCAGAGCTGGCAACATGCCCCAAGACAAGGCCCGCCAGCTCGGATTGTCGGTGAGGTCGCCGTAGCGCCAAATCAGCACGATCGCCGCGATCCACTCGATGACGCTGGAAACATGCACGATCCAAGTGGGAATTGATAGGGCATTCATTGGGATGTAGTCGGCTCAGCCGTCAATTAATCGTGATCTAACAACCATGGTCTAACCCCTTAGTCTAAAAGGGTTCCGGGGATTGGCCCTAGTCGCGCACAAAGTTGTGATCCAAAAAATTGAGGGCGTGGTTGCGTAGCTCGTAATACTCAGGAGATTCGCGGATCTCGTGGATGTTGCGCGGGTGGGCAAAGGGCACGGTCAGGATTTCGCCGATTTGGGCCGCCGGGCCGTTGGTCATCAACACGATCCGATCGGACATATACAGCGCCTCGTCCACATCGTGCGTCACCATCAACACCGCCTGGCGATGGCTCTCCCAAATGTCCAACACCTGGCGTTGCAGCTTGCCCCGGGTCAGGGCATCCAGGGCCCCAAACGGTTCATCCATCAACAACACCTTGGGCCGCACGGCCAGGGCGCGGGCAATGCCAACGCGCTGCTTCATGCCGCCGGAAATTTGGTCGGGATATTTGTCGGCGGCGGCGGCCAGGTTGACCATTTCGATATGTTCGTTCACCAGGTCGCTTTTTTCGGCGGGCGTGGCGGTTTTCAGCACTTCATCGATCGCCAGCCGAATGTTTTCGCGCACGGTCAGCCAAGGCAGCAGGGCATAGTGCTGAAACACCATCATCCGATCAGCTCCAGGCTTGGTGATCGGTCGCCCTTCAATTTCCACAGTGCCAGCGGTGATTGTTTCCAAACCACCCACAATCCGCAGCAGGGTGGACTTGCCGCAGCCCGAGTGCCCGACGATCGAAATATATTCGGTGCTGCCCACGGTCAGGTTGATGTCATTGAGGATCACGGTGCGATCGCCCTTGGGATTGGTGAACGCCTTGTAGAGATGCTCAATCTTTAGGAAGGGTTGCCGATCGGGGCTGGTGCGATCGCGCTGGGCGGTGGACTGGGGCGGATTGGGTTGCGTCATGGGTCAAACACCAAAAATTCAAAAGCAAAAACCAGCGGTTGGCCGCTAACCCCACAGGGAAAACCGTTGGGGACGATTAGCGCGAATTTCAAAACTGTTCAGATAGTGATCGAGGTCGCTGGGGTCGAAGGCCCGGCGATCGATGAAGCGATCGGCTGGCTCCACCTTGTAATCGTCGCTGGGGCAAGCAATGCCCAATTCCCCGGCAATTTCCCGATAGAGATCCGTGCGCCAAGCCCGTTTGGCCAGGGCTTCGGCGTTGGGTGGAATCCGGGGAATTTGCCCCCACCGGGCCGCCTGGGTCATCAGCCACAGGGCCTGGGATTGCCACAAGAAGGTGGAATGGTCGCCGGGCACTTGGGCCAAGGTTGGCGCGAGGTCAAAAAACATGGTCGTGTCGGGCGATCGCACCTCTCGCCGCCGGCCATCAAATCCGCCGTAGTTGTAATTGCCCACCAGGGCCGGAGCCGTGAACTGGGTGGCGCAATTGGGCAAATCCTTCAGATTTGAGAGATTGATATCCTGGGGCACGGAGCATTTGCGCGGCACGGCTCCCGTGTACGATCGCGCCACAATCAGCCGGGCAATTTCCTCCCGATGTTCCGGCCGGCCGCAATATTGGCAGGCTTCGATCAGGGCTTTCACGAGCGATCGATAGGTCTTGGGATAGCGATCGATGAAGGACTCCATCACCGCCAACACCCGATCGGGGTGGCCCTGCCAAATTTCCCGACCCTGGGCGCAGGTAAAGCCCACCCCCACATTGCCCGCGATCGCCCGGGTGTTCCAGGGTTCAGCCACCATGTAGCCCTGCATCGCTCCAATCCGCATATTCGTGACCATTTGCGGCGGCGGAATAATCACCAGGCGCAAATCCGCCAGCGGGTCAATGCCCACGGCCGCCACCAGATAGCGCACGAAATATTCATAAATCGACGAACTCAGCACCACCGCCCAGACCCGTTGCTCGGGCGGGAGCGATCGAAAATAGCGGCCAAAATCTCGCCCAAAGGCATCCAAATTGCCGCCATATTCGTGCAGCGGCCGCAACCCCGCCTCCCACATGGCCCGATTCATGGTCAGGGCATTGCCGTGACGGTGAATGGTCATGGCGGCGCACATGGGGGCCTGACGCGCGCCCTCGGCTCCCACCCGCGCATTGGTCACGGCTCCCGATACCACGGGCGAAGCATCCAGCCGCCCAAAGATCACACCATCGCGCGCCGTGCCCCAACTGGCCTCGCGGCTGAGGGTAACATTCAGCCCATATTTTTGGAAAAAGCCCTTTTCGTAGGCGATCGCGATCGGGGCGCAATCATTCACCGGCACAAACCCGATTGTTAAATTCGGCTTTTCCAGCGTCGCCGGATCGATCACCGGCTTGATGTCTTGGGCGATCGCCCGGCGGTTGGGCTTCAGAGCCAGGGGATCATAGGCAGCCAGCCCCGTTGCCAGGGCAAACCCTCCCAGTCCCCACAGAAGAGAGCGGCGATCGAGCGTTCCCACAAAATCACCTCTTGGTTGAGTGCGTTGAATTAAGTTGGCTAGGTCAGTCGGGTTGAAGCGCAAAACCCAACACCCGGAAGTTGGTCATGTAGGTTGGGTTGAGGCACGAAACCCAACGCCCGCAGGCATGACAGCGATCGCGCTGAGTTCCAAAAAGCGCAACCCAACCGGTGCTAAAGCTGTTTGGGCGCAGGCCGGTGGGTAATCGCCTGCTGCAACTGGCCCAACAGCCAATCCAGCACCAGCCCCGTCCCCCCGATCGCCCCGATCGCCAGGAAGACCGAATTCAAATTCAGGCGGCTCCACTCATCCCACACAAAAAAGCCAATTCCCACACCACCGGTCAACATTTCCACCGCCACAATCACCAGCCAAGCAATGCCCAAACTGATGCGTAAACCCGTGAAAATGTAGGGCAAACTCGCCGGCCAAACCACCGCCGTCATCCGTCGCCAAGGGGACATTTCCAGCATTTTTGCCACTTCCAAATAGTCTTGGGGCACGCTAGAAACGCCCAAGGCCGTATTCACAATCGTTGGCCAAAGGGACGTAATAAAAATCACGAAAATGGCAGACGGATTCGCCAAATTAAAAGTCGCCAAAGCCACCGGTAACCAAGCCACGGGCGACACAGGGCGCAAGATTTGGACGATCGGGTTAATGGCCAACATAGCCCAACGAGATGAGCCAATCAAAAAGCCCACAGGAATTGCCACGATCGACCCCAACAAAAATCCCAAAAACACCCGTCGCAGGCTGGACAACAACAGCCAGCCAATCCCCAAATCACCGGGGCCACGACGATGAAACGGGGTCAAAATTGCATCGGCATTGGCCACCAGTGCTTCCCAAGGAGTCGGTAACAACTTGGTGCCAAAGGTCGCCACCAACCACCACAACAGCAGCAGGCCCCCAAAGCCGATCGCCGGGAAGACGATCGCCTCATAACGGGTGAGCCAGCGACCAGCAAAACGAGCAGATGGGCGCACAGAAGCGCCGCCCGGAATGGTCGGATTTTTCATGGGTAGAATCTCCCCTCGTTGCCGACGAAGTTAGCTGACGGGCTAGGACTGAGAGGTGTCCCCTTTCACGCAGAAAGTAAGCCCCAAAACACGGGTCCTCCGCTCCAACCATCGATGTTGCAATCGCAAGTCGCCACTCATTGGGCTAGGGGCGATCGCGCTGTTCGATTGATTGGATTAGGCTAGGCATACGTTTTTGAACCTATCATCGCCTCCTTGGGTTTGTCAATTATATTTGGCAGCAATTTTGGAGATTTTTTGATCTGAAATCTTGACAATAGAGACTTGATCTAAATTCGACAAAAAATATTATTTGTAGATCACAATTAAATCCAAGAATTAGAAATAAAAACTCTTTGTCTTCAAAATAGAAGATTGCCCAATCATATTGCTCAATAAATTATTTTCTAGAACCAAATAGAATCAAACAAGCCCGTGGGGTGGGCACTGCCCATCTGTAATCAATCGCTTAACGAAACCGCCTAACAAATTGGATCACCGGTTGGTAGAGCGTGATCATGTCTTTGGGCTAGCGGGTGGTGGGCATTGCCCACCCTACAGCTACAGCTTCGCGATCGGGGCGGCCCGGTTGAGCGATCGCCCGATCGCCCAACCCGACATTTTGGAATCTAAACCGCTGCCATTTCTGGCTTACGGCCCAACTGCGTCAACAAGCGATCGGCAATCTGCGGCCCCGTCAGACCCAGGCTTTGCATCGACTGGCTCGGCGTGGCGTGCTCCACCAAAATGTCCGGCACACCCAAGCGGGTCACCGGCACGGTCACACCCGCATCGCTGAGGGCTTCCAGCACCGCCGAACCGAAACCACCCATCAGGCAGCCTTCCTCGATCGTCACCACCCGGCCAATCTTCTGGGCCAGGGGCACAATCAGTTCCGTATCCAGCGGCTTCACGAATCGGGCATTCACCACCGTGGCTTCAATGCCGTGCTCACTAAGGATTTCCGCCGCTTGCATGGCCGGATAAACCATCGTGCCGTAGCCCACTAGCAACAGATCATCGCCGGTTCGCAGCACTTCGCCCTTGCCGATCGACATCGGCTCCCAACCCGCTTCCAACAACGGCGCACCTACGCCACTGCCCCGGGGATAGCGCACGGCGATCGGGCCCGGATGGGTCACACCCGTTACCAACATCCGCTGGAACTCCGCCTCATCCTTGGGAGCCATGATCGTCAGGTTGGGGATACAGCGCAGGTAGGCAATGTCATACATCCCCTGGTGGGTGGGCCCGTCGGCTCCAACCACGCCGGCCCGATCCATACAGAAGAAGACCGGCAGATCCTGGATACACACATCATGGATCACCTGGTCAAAGGCCCGCTGCAAGAAGGTGGAATAGATCGTCACCACCGGGCGTGCTCCCTCGCAGGCCATGCCCGCCGCCATGGTCACGGCGTGCTGTTCGGCAATGCCCACATCCACATATTGGTTCGGCAGCTTGGCTTGGAATTTATCCAGGCCGGTACCGGTGGCCATGGCCGCCGTGATGGCCACAATTCGAGGATCGTTTTCCGCGAGTGTAATCAGGGTTTCTGCAAAAACTTTGGAGTAGCTGGGCGGCGTGGGCTTGCTGGCGGGTTTGGCCTTGCCCGTTGCCAAATCAAAGGGATTTTGAGCGTGGTAACCCACTTGATCTTTTTCGGCGATCGCGTAGCCCTTACCTTTGGTGGTGGCCACGTGGACGAGCACAGGGCCCTTTTGCTTGTGGCCTTCGCGGAAGATGTCAATCAGTTCTTTAATGTTGTGACCGTCAACGGGGCCCATGTAGGTGAAGCCCAATTCTTCAAACACTGCGCCGACTTTCGACACGGCCAGGCGCTTCATGCCTTCTTTGACCCGATCGAGTTCCGGCGACAGGGAACCGCCAAAGAACGGCAAATGCTTCACCTGCTCTTCGATGTTGTCCGTCAGGAATTGCATCGGCGGGCTGAGGCGCATTTTGTTCAGGTAGCGCGACAGGGCCCCGACGTTGGGTGAAATGGACATGTCGTTGTCGTTCAGCACCACCATCAGGTTGGTGTCGGGCAGGTGGCCCGCGTGGTTAATGGCTTCAAGGGCCATCCCGCCGGTCATTGCGCCGTCGCCGATGATCGAAACCACTTTGTAGTTTTCGCCGGCCATGTCCCGAGCGATCGCCATGCCCAAACCGGCGGAAATGCTGGTGGAGGCGTGGCCCGCGCCGAAGTGATCGAACTTACTTTCACAGCGCTTGAGATAACCGGCAATGCCGTCCTTTTGGCGCAGGGTATGGAACTCGTTGTAACGACCGGTAATCAGTTTGTGGGGATAGGCTTGGTGGCCCACGTCCCAGATCACCTTGTCGCGATCGAGGTCAAGGGTTTGATAGAGGGCGACTGTTAATTCCACCACGCCTAAACCGGGGCCCAGGTGACCGCCGCTGGTGGCAACGGTTTGCAGATGTTTTTCTCGAATTTGGCGGGCAATTTCTTCTAATTGGGCGATCGACAGCCCATGAAGTTGATTGGGGTGAGTAAGTTCGCTCAGATGCATAGGCGGCCACCTTGGGTGTTGGATATGGGGAATTTTGGTTTTGTACTGACCCCTATCGACTCTAACGAATCTCCATACCGTTTTTATATTTGGCGCAAATTGATTGCCGCGATCGACCGCTCATCCAGCGGGATCCAAAATCGTTGACCTTACGGTTTCCGCAGTGCGTGGTCAGTACATTGCTTTTGAGTGACCCATTCCCTGAAGATAGAAATTGACATCTGTAAAAGATTGGGATCTTGAGATCTAGGGATCTGCAAAGCAAGCGGCACTGGTGCATCACCATCTAGCGCCTTGGGGCCAGTCGCTTGGGGAGCAGCGCCTTGGGGGGAGCGGCCCCTTGGGGATCAGGGGCGAGGCGCGATGCTTTGGGGTTGTCTGCGGGTGGGGACGATCGATCCTCTGTTCAGCACCGTCTAGCCCGTCAATCGCTAGTCTTGGGCCAACGGTGGCGATCGTGTTGATGCACAGGTTAAGCAGCTATGGAATTAGAGTTACAGAAGCCACGCAAAGGCACTCAGGAACAGCTACTGATGGGGATTGCAAACCGGATTCGGCAGTCCCTGGAGCTGAGCGAAATCCTGGCGGTGACGGTGGCGGAGGTACGGGCTTTTTTGGAGACCGATCGGGTCAAGATTTACCAATTTTCGCCCGAGGGCCATGGCACGGTGGTGGCCGAATCCCTCGTGCCCGATCGACTGCCTTCCTTGAAGGGGTTGCATTTTCCAGTGGATGATATTCCGCCCCAGGCCCGCGAGTTGTTCGTGCGGGCCCGCCAGCGAGTGGTGGTGGATGTGGCCGAATGCCAAACGGGCCTGAGTGCCATGGATCCCCCGGGCGATGGTGAATTACGCAGCCCTTCAACGATGCGCTACCGTCCGGTGGATCCATGCCATGTGGAATATCTGACGGTGATGGGGGTGCAGTCGTCGGTGGTGGTTCCGATCGTGCTGGATAACTTTCCGGCCACCTCTGAGCCGCCCGTTTCCAGCACTTTGCACATGGGCAACCTGTGGGGGCTGTTGGTTTCTCACCACGCGGAACCCCGATCGGTGGATGAGGAGGAACTGCAATTCATCCAAGCGGTGGTCGATCAGGTGGAAATCGCGATCGCCCAGTCAATTTTGGTGCAACGGGTCACGGATCAAGCCCTTCAGGAAGCGAGCATTAACCGCGTCACGGCCCTGTTGCACGAAGCGCCCACGGGCCAACTGCAAAAGGCCCTGGAAGAAACGGTGCAAATTTTGGGAGGGAGCGGCGGCCGGCTGTGTCTTTGGCCCGGGGGCCAGACCGATCGGGAACTGTATACGGTGGGGCCCCAGCCCCATCCCCTGGCCACCACGGATCAGCGCCCCTTTGAGGAACACCGGCTGGTCTATGCCTTTTTGAAAGCGGGCGCAGTGCCCGAGCCACCGCCCAGCACCACCACTCAGGATTGGTCTGTGGAGTGGATGCGCGCCAACTATGGCCTGGCGGCCCCACCCCAGGACAGCAGCAGTTTTAGCCAGCGCGTTTGGGCGATCGGGGACATCCATCGAGAACCCCTGCTGCGATCGGTGGCTCCCTCGTTTCAGTGGCTGCCGATCCGGGGGCTGATTTTGGTTCCCCTCTATTACGGCAGTGAGTTACTGGGTTGCCTCAGCATTTTTCGGGATGAGGTCAACACCGATGAACTGTGGACCGGCTGGCACGACCCGGACACGCGCCAACTGATGGCCCGCCATTCCTTTGAGGTGTGGCGACAAATCAGAATCGGCCAGGCCCAACAATGGACGGTTTCTGAGGTGAAGCTCGCCCAGGCGTTGGGGGAACGGTTTGCCACGGCGGTCAAGCAGCATTGGCTGTATACGGAGGTGAACAGCCTGAACGCCAGCTTGGAGGCCCAGGTGCAGGCCCGCACGGCGGAGTTGCGACAATCAAACGAGGAACTTCAGCGATCGACTGCGGATCTGGAACGGGTGATCCATCAGCAACAGACCCTGGCGCGATTGATTGCCAAAATTCGCGAGTCTTTGGATCTGGAAACCGTGTTTCGCACCACGGCGCGGGAAGTGCGGCAACTGCTGCGGGCCGATCGCGTGGTGGTGTTTGCCTTTAATTCCCAAGCCCCGACCGCCCAGGGCAAAATCATTGCGGAAGATCGGGCCCGGGGTTGCACCTCCATTTTGCACTTGGAATTAGAAGATCCCTGCTTTAGTGATCAACATGTTCTTCAATACCAAGTGGGCAAAGTTCACAGCATCCCGAATGTCCACAATTCCACCATGCCCGATTGCCATTTGGAAATGTTGCGGACTTGGCAAGTGCAGGCCAATTTGGTGATTCCGATCATTCAAAGTGAGGAACTGTGGGGACTGATGGGCATTCACCAATGCACCGCTCCCCGGGACTGGCAAGACTCGGAAGTGGAGTTTTTGCGCCAGGTTTGTGCGCAACTGGGTGTGGCGCTTCAGCACACGGAATTGCTGCAACAAACCCGATCGCAAGCGACTGAATTGGCCCAAACCCTGGATGAGCTAAAGCAAACCCAAATGCATTTGCTCCAAAGCGAGAAGATGTCAATTTTGGGGCAATTAATCGCTGGCGTTGCCCATGAAATCAATAACCCGATCGGGTTTATTCATAGCAACTTGGGCCCCATTCGTGAATATTCTGAATTTTTGATTCAACTGGCCCGACTGGAAGCCCAGCAAGCACCACAGGAGCAGATTCAAGCCTTACTGGAAACCTTTGATTTAGACTTTCTGGCGCGGGATTTTCCCAAACTGCTGGATTCAATGCATTTGGGCACTAATCGAATTCGGGAAATTGTCTCGGCGCTGCGTGGTTTTTCACGGGTCGATCGCACCATTACCAACGCCCTTTACCTGCAAGAGGCGATCGAGTCTACCCTGATGATCTTGCAATATCACCTGAAGCCCAATGGCAGCTATCCCGAAATTGAGATCATTCGGAATTATGACAACATTCCCCCCATTGAATGCTATTCCGGTCAAATTCATCAGGTTTGCATGAACTTGCTTTCCAATGCGATCGATGCTTTGCGCGAGGCCCAAGAAGAGCAACTGAGTCGCGATCAATTGCCCTTCATTGGTCGCATTTGGATTGAGCTTTCACAACCGGATCCTCAGCATATTGGTGTCACCATTCGAGACAATGGGCCGGGGATTCCGGAAGCGATTCAATCCCAATTATTTGATCCGTTCTTCACCACAAAACCCCTAGGTAAGGGAACGGGCTTGGGCCTATCAATCAGCTATCAAATTATTCAGCGCCATCGCGGCAGCATGGTTTGTCGATCGGCCCCTAGCCAGGGTGCAGAATTTACGATTACCTTACCCATTACCCAAACGCCGTCGGCCAATGGGGCCTCGGAGATGGGCCCCCATGGCGACGGCCTGCCCGCGGCCCAGCAACCCGCTTGGTCACCGGAGCTAAGTCTCAACAAACCCGAGGCCCGCCTGAACACGATCACCACGCGCCAATTGCTGCCGGGTCGCAAATCAGAATTATCGTTCCTGCCGATCGAGCCGGACGCTCGGGGCGATCGACCCACCCTTTCCGCCGAGGCCACGGAATGAGCTGAGGCCACCCAATCACTGACCGATACTTTTTTGCTAACGGATGCTAACAAATGCATAAGTTGAGATGGTCTCTCAACCAAGGCGTATCAACCAATGCCCGCAGGAAAATCCCACGAGCACCATTCAGATCCCGATTCATTGACCGCCCATCAACTTTCGACTTGATGACCCGAGAGCCGCCAATCTTGACGATTTCACCTGTCCACGAAACGGTCTTAGATGTGTAGGCTTCATTGATGTCGGTCAAGGCAACCTTGCCCAACTCCCAGGCTTTCCACTCTAGATGTTTCTTGAACTGGTAGTGCGATAGGGTCAACATCTGCCGCACGGTTTTTGACTTGATCTTGCGACGTGATTTGCTCACCATTTGAGAGGATTCAAAACTGGGCAGCAAAATTACATCAAAGTTTTCAGTCAGGAACCGTGCGGTTTTGTGGTGAAGTTCTTTCACCAAGTGTTGCACCTTGGAACGCAGGCGATCGGCGGCTTTCTTGAAGCGGCGCTTCTGGGCTGACTTCGCCTTGGTGATTTTGGAAATCAGGCGATCCAGCTTGAAGCACAGCTTTTGAATCAGCAAGTTCGAGTCATTGCCAATCCATCCGTAGGATGACTCAGCAAAGAAGGTCATGAATGTACGAACACCGGGATCTAAGGCAACCACTCGCCCTTGGTTTTCGGACTGCATGGGTTGCACTTCTGTTGAGGTGATCAGGTAATACTCACCATAGGCAAGTGTCAACCGACCATCACTAAAGCCATCAGGAATTGATTCTTTCAGGGCTGCTTTCCCCAAGATGGTGTGGTAAACACCATTTTCACTGATGGCTGATTTGGGAATGTAGATCGTTTGTTGTCGATCTTTGCGACTACGGAAGCGACATTTGCGAATCTGACCATCCACCTTGAAGCCCTTTTTAGCTTCCCGAACGGCCGTGCAAGCGTCTTTGACCGCAATCTTTTTGATCTGGTAGGGAACTGACTTGGCCCATTCCGGTAGCGCACCCAAGATGATGGGTGCAACCGCCATCCAATTGGCTTTGGTTCCCGGCTCTTGAAGATGTTTAATTGTGGCGTTGTAGACGTATCTAGAAACGCCAAACCATTGCTTCAAAAGTGCCTTCTGATCAGGGTTTAGAAAGATTCGGATCTTCCTGGATCGCCTTGCGGTAGCTTCTGAGTCCGGGCATTCGACGAGAGAAGAGGTGAAGGATGGCGAGCAGATCCGCTGTGAGTTCGGATTCTGGGCAGTGAACAGATTGGTCAAGAACCATGAGTTCGCCACCGTTTTGTTGAACCATGAACTCGAACAGCTCGAATCCAAATCGGCAGAGCCGATCGCGGCAGGCAACCACAATTTGGAGCTGATCGCCGCGCATGAGTCTGACCAGTAGGGATTGCAATCCTTTCCGCTTGAAATTGAGGCCCGATCCGATGTCTTGGATGATTTCGGCTTCGGGATAGCGATCTCGCATGAATTGGACTTGTCTTGCGAGATCGTCTCGTTGCTTGGCAGAACTGACGCGGCAGTAGCAAACAACGATAGATCGAGTTGCTTTGCGTCCATATGACTCGACGTTATAAAGCCGCTGGCCCGCCTCGTTTCGGATGGTCTCGATTTTCCCTTCATCTGCGTACTTTCTCAGCGTATTTGGATGCAATCCCAGAAATTCGACCGCTTTTCTGAGAGGGATGTATGCCATATCTAAATATTGGCATATATTAGCGAATGTTAGTAAATTAATTACTGTTGATCAACCCCACTGCCCAACCCTCAAACCGCCGCCATCCGCCCTATGGAGATCTCTGTTACCTTTTTGCCCGATCAAGTTACCGTCTCAGCCCAACCGGGCGAGATGCTGTTAACCGTGGCCGATCGCGCCGGGGTTGCCATTCCCACGGGTTGCCTGATGGGGTCTTGCCATGCCTGCGAAGTGGATTGGGCAGCGCAACCATTACCCAGCCCCGATCGCCCTGATCCGTCAGCGGCCCCCGACCGTTCCGAAGACCCCCAAACCGTTTGTGCTTGCATCAGTGCCGTACCCACCGGAATCTCAGCACTGACGGTCAATTTGGGCATTGATCCCACGTGGTAAGGTTGGGCAGTTGATCTGCTCGGAGTAATGCTCGGTGACCACGGAACACTTCCCTCAGACAGCGATTGAGGGTTTTGCTCTCCCCTTGGGGGCGGTGTCCCCGACCCCTGATCCGCTGCCCCTAGACAGCCCCATTCTGGACAACCCGATCGCGGAAACCGATGTTTTGGTGGTGGGTGGCGGCACTGGGGGAACGGCGGCGGCCATCCAAGCGGCCCGCTGTGGGGTGCGGGTGCTGTTGGCCACGGAGTTTTCCTGGTTGGGCGGAATGTTGACGGCGGCGGGGGTCTGTGCGCCGGATGGCAATGAATTGACGGCCTTGCAAACGGGTCTCTGGGGGGCATTTTTGCAGGAGTTGGCCCAGCGTCAACCTCAGGGGCTTGATTGGGGTTGGGTCAGCTTTTTCACCTATGAACCGGCGATCGGGGCGCAGATTTTTGCGGATTGGGTGGCGGCCCTGCCCAATTTGCGTTGGGTTTCCGGAGTGCGGCCGGTGTCAGTGCAGCGATCGGGCGATCGAGTCACCGGGGTTACCTTTGACTCGGGGTTACAGGTAACCGCCCAGATCACGATCGACGGCACGGAATTGGGAGATCTGCTGGCCCTGGGGGAGGTTCCCTATCGCTGGGGTTGGGAGTGGCAAGACCAATGGCAAGAACCCACGGCCCCGCCGGGGCCCACGGCCTTGACCGAACGATTTCCGGTGCAGGCTCCCACTTGGGTTTTTTATCTTCAGGATTTTGGCCCCGAAGCGATCGCCCCGGAAATTCCCTGCCCCGCTGACTATGACCCTACCCGCTACCAAGCGGCCTTTGCGGGCTATGCCAGTGCCCAGCGCGTGTTGGACTATGGGCGGATTGCGGGCGATCAGTTCATGATCAACTGGCCCCAGGCCGGCAATGACTATGGGGATGACCTCGATCGCCTGGTGGGAACAGCGGCCGATCGAGCAGCGGCCCTACAGGCTGCCTACGATCGCAGTTTGGGATTTGCCCATTGGTTACAACAAACCCTCGGACGGCGCTATGGCTTGGCCGATCATCTCTTTCCCGACACCGGAGCCTTTGCCCTATATCCCTACTTTCGGGAAAGCCGCCGCCTTCAGGGATTGGCAACGGTGACGGAACACCAGATCTTGCCAGTGGTCGGAGGCTGGGGAGCGGCCCTGCCCCGAGATCCCCACAGCGGAGCCAGCAGCGCGATCGCCTATGGCAACTATCCCAATGATCACCACTACCCCGGGGAGGTCTTTCCCCTAGCGCCCAAATCACTTCGATGGGGTGGTCGCTGGACGGGGACGGCCTTTGCGCTGCCCTATGGCTGCCTGGTGCCGCAACGGGTCGATGGGCTGTTGGTTTGCGACAAAAATATTTCCGTGTCCCACATGGCCAACGGAGCCACGCGCCTCCAACCGGTGGTGTTGGGGCTGGGTCAAGCGGCGGGGGCGGCGGCGGCCCTTTGCGTTCAGCAGCATTGCCAACCCCGATCGCTGCCGGTGGCCGCTGTGCAAACGGCCTTGCTCCATGACCCACAGGCTCCGGCGGCGGTGATTCCCTGTTTTGGCCTCACGCCCGATCGCGATGATTGGCGATCGCAGCAGCAGCACTGGATTGCCCATCCCCAAGCCTACGAGCAACTGCTCACCCAGGAGCATCCCCTGAATCTGATTCCACCGCCGGAACCTTCAGCCACCTTGGGGTTCACCGGTCAGTTTCAGCGGCGCGGCCCCCAGGACTATGCCCTAGAAACGGCCTTGACCCCGGAGCCAATTTCTCTGGTGGCGCTCCATCCTTGGGTGAATTACCGCCTTGGCCAACTGGAATCCGGTAGCTCGATCGTTCTGCGAGGGCGCTATAACCCCTCTGGCCCTTGGATCATTGTGGAGGATCTACCGGATTAGGGCCGGGAGCAATGGCGGGACTTTGCGATCTGCGATCGTTGGGTCGTCGATCGGCGGATACCAGCCACCGAACCCAGTTCATAACCTCAAGATTTTTCGGGCCTCAAGGTTTTGCGGGGTTTGGCCCTGGCTCCAGGGGATGGCTTTCCCAGGGGCCGCCACCGCTGGGTTTTCCCGATCGCAACAGTTCCCCCAAGGTCACCAGGCGATAGCCCCGAGCCTGGAGGGTTGGAATAATTTCACCCAGTGCGGCCACGGTGCGATCGCGGGGCTGACGGGTCTTGAAGCTGCCGTCATGGAACAGCACAATGGAGCCAGGCCGCACCCGCTGCAACACGCCTTGCACCAAATCCGCCACTGAATTGGCCGGGTCATAGTCACCGGAATCCACTTCCCACATGGCCAAGGTGCGCCCCGATCGCCATAGCCAGTAGGGCAACCCAAACCACCGCTTACCCAAGGGCGGCCGCAGGGCGATCGGCCCCTCAGCCCCCGCCGCTCGCAGCCGCCGATCGGTTTCGAGGATTTCAGCGGCAATTTCCCCCGGCCAACGCAGGATCAAATTCCGGTGTGAGTAGGAATGATTGCCCAACTCATGGCCCCGTTGCACCACCGATCGGGCTAAGGCCGGCTCCCGATCGATCTGCTGACCAATTTCAAAGAAAGTGGCCTTCACCCCAAAGCGATCCAACACCTGCAAGACCTGCTCCGTGTAGGGCGATTGGGGCCCATCATCAAAGGTCAGGGCCACCAGCGGCTCCGTGGTGAGCACCCGCCGCACCCCAAACAAAGGAAAACTATGGGCCACCGGCAGCACTGCCCCATACCAAAGCCCATGGGCCACCAGCAGCAACAGCGCCACCATCACGCACAGGGATTGAACCCAGGATGTCCAGTGGGATCGGCAATTTTGCCGCCTGCGCCCATGGTCAACCTCCTGCCCGATCGATGCCGGTTTGTTTGTCCCGGATTTCAGAGGAGTCCCCTGCTCCGATGGTTCAGACCAACCGGCAGGCTGATTGGGCTGCTGCTCCGTCTTCACGGGATGGGCGCTCCAAAGACTTGAGGGGGGCGATCAAGGCACTCGATAACCAAGCCTACAGGAGATAAACCTGCCCATCGATTAACAGATGAGTAATATCCTTAGCCTGGAGATAGGGTCTTGTTTTTTGGAACAGGTCGTTGGCATCGGGCACTTTAATGATGCGCTGATTGCGAGCTGAAAATCGCCGCGCCACGCGATGGTTGTCAAAGACCGGTAGGGTGCGGCTGGCGGCTTCCTGGGGTGGAATTTGCCCCAATTCTCGAAAATCTTCTAAGGGACGGGCCACTAACTCCGCTGCTCGATCGATCACGAGATAGCAGGGGTTGGGGATCCGTGAGGTTTCCAGGGGCATGATTTCGATCGGTTGATCCGGATTGGCTCCGCGCCCAAACATGGCGGCAATGCCCGCTTCACCGTCATCATCCCCAAATTCAAAATCATCTTCGTCTAGATCCAGATCGTCATCATCTAGATCTAAGTCGGTTCCCAGATCCGCATCGTCGGCTTCTTCTGCGCTGGCTTCGTTGATCTCGGCCACGACAGGGCCACTACCTTTGCGCCGCCGATTCGATCGCCCCCCTTTGCCATTGGTGCTGGTGGTCGCTTCTGCCTGCTTTTTCACCGGCCGGCCCACCCGCGACGATCGCACCTCTTCCTTGGCCTCAGCTTCCAACTCCGCAACAACCTCGGTCAAGGGTTCCGCCGCAGCGGTGGCAAAGGCGGTTTCAAACAGTGGCAGGGTTTCCATGGCGGGGAGTTCCATGGGCTTGGCCGGCGTTGGCTCCGGGGCCGCGACGGACTCCGGCAGCGCAGATTCCGACAACTCCGAGGCTCCACTGCGCGATCGACGGCGCACCCGTCTTGTGCCCGTTGTGCCGTCGGTCGGTTCCGCTGATTGGTTGGGGATCGATCGCCCGCCCGATCGGCCGCCGGAGTCCACCATGGGATCCACCTGGGGCGGCTGGGGATCCAATTCCAGCATCGGAGCTTCCGGTGCGGCAGTGGCCACAGGCGGGGCGATCGGGGCCGGGGCTGAAACCGGCGCAGGAACTGGCTCTTCGGCCGCCAACTTCAAAATTCGGCCCACGGTTGAAGTGCTGACTCCATAGCGCTGCCCCAGGGTGGCCATGGTGTGGCCGCCCTGGCGATAGAGCGTAATCAGTTCGTATTTTTCGGAATCCGATAACTTGGGAGGAGTCATGCCCAAACCTGGGGAATTGTGCAAATGCCTGCGGACAGTTCAGGGCTCCAAAGGATGGTCGCCACCGCCCGGGGCCAGCGACAACCTTGAACCCTAGTTAGCCGCTCCCGATGAGCGCCGACGGGCACTACGGCGCGATCGCGTCGAAAGATCGTACTCCAACACGGCACCGATGCCAAACAGCACGCCGCTGAAGATCCAGAACACTTCCAGCAGGCTACCGCTTTCATAGTTGCAAATGTTGGCCGTGGCGTACTTGAACCACATATCCGCAATGTAAAGCGAAATGGAGGCCGCCGCAATCATCCGCCAAGATTGGGCCGATCGCCCGCCCCAAAAGGCCAACAGCAGCGCCGAAGCCAACACCAGCAGCACAATATCGCCAACGGTATAAACCGGCAAAATATAGTCTGCAATCGGCGAGAGGGCCCCTTGGATCTGCTCAGCCCAGGCCGGCACATTGGCCACGGACTCGGCAGTGCGTTCCGGGCAAGCGGCCTCGCCCAAAACCAACGGCGAGAAGGCGAAGGCAGTCCCCGCCAGACCAATTCCCCCGATCGTCAGCCACTGCCACAGTTCCAAATTCAAACGCCGGGGCAACACCGCCAACAACAGCCCGATCGCTAGGGAAGCATAGGTGACGATGTAGAACAGGTCACCGGGACTCACATCCGGCTCAATCCCCAGACCAATTTCCCAATAGCTGAACAGTAAGTTGCCCAAACCATAGCAAAGCATTCCCAACCCAATCAGTAACCAAACCGTCCGGCCACTGAGGATTTGGTTGCTGCGCCAGTTCCGAAAGCACACCAGCGCCGCCCACAGATAGGACGTTGTTTCCAACACTGAAGTGGCAATGCTATACCACTGGGGCAGGGTTTCCCCCGACGGAGTCACACTGAAAAACAGAAACACCGCCAAGGCAACCAGAGACCAAGAAACAGCCCCGATAATTAGGTTGCGCGATGAAAACAGTTTTGGCGATTCGCTCGCAGTCTTAGTCATAGGGGTTGGCTTCAAAAGGTTCTAAAAACCAGGAGGTGACGATCTCAAGAGGGACACAGACCACCGCAGACCGGGGATGGATCGCCCAACATCCCTGAGCCTGGAGCCGTTGATTGCAGTTGGGCATTCGATCGCCCCCATTGCCCCAGACGGCCATGGCCATTCGGTTTAGCGCCGCCCAAGGCTAGCGCCAGAGCTTGGCCGCAGGCGATCGCCCCAGCCAGTCCATGAATTCCGAACGCTCGCCCGCATCCATCTCCTGCAACGCATCAAACGCTCGGCTGGTGAAATTGGTATTGCCAAAATAGCCTTTACCCAGCGTGTGCAGTTCCTGTAGCAACCCCACGATTTGCAATTCTTGCCAGGGCGGCAAGGCCGTTTCAAAGGGGTTCACTTCCAAAATGTTGCTCACGGCCGCCTGGTTGTCCAGCCCTGGAAACTGGAGCCGCTTGAACACCTCGCCAATTTCCTGGCGAAACTTCGCGCCCTGGCGTTCTCCCAGCAAATCTTCAATGTCGAAGTACACCGCCTGGAGCAGCAGCATCCCCGCCAGCACATAGGACGACTTCGCCGCCCCGCTGTCGCCTGCGCCAGCATCCGCGACTCCCAGGCGATCGAGCCGCACCTTGCCCCACACACTGAACCGATCCGGCTCTTCCAGCAGGACGCAAGCTTTCCCTCGGTTATCCGTCAGATCTCGCCACAAGGCCCGCGCCTCTTCCGCCTGATTTGCGCTAAAAACATTCAGCAACGTGAATGTTTGACCCTGATAGCTCAGGATCGGAATTTGCTGATCTTTTTCGGGATGCCGGACGTTGGAAATGTCCACGTCTTGCCGCTTCAGAATAAACATGCGTTATTCAAAGAACTCATGCTTGGAGCTACGCCATCCAAACCAGAGGCCACAGGGCTGATCTAGCTTGAACTCATGCAGTCGGTCAACCAGAGCTGCTCCAGAAGCTAGCCCCAGCAAGGTCGTGAGGGCTGCATAGACAGCTTCCCAACCGGTGAACTGAGCCTGCGCTGGGCATCATTCTAGCCCAGGGCCCTTAGCGTAGAGCTATTGGGGGATCTAGGGTCGAAAATCAACTTTGGTCTCTCAAGTGTACCCCGCGACCTTCTAAAAACTGGCTCTTGGCGGAATTGCCTCTGAATGGATGTTCTGAGGGTGGGTTGATCACTCCCATCAACCTCCTCAACGGCCTTGCTTGGGGTTAGGTTAACTCGATACAATTCGTAAACCTTGAAAGGCGGCCAGTCCGGGCGTGTCATCCTGAATCGCGGATGAAACCCACGCCGCCGCGATCGAGCCGGAAGCGCCCTGATGACAGCATTCGTTGGCGAACTGTTGCAATCAGGAGAAGCAATGGTTTTTTTCAAGGCCCTGGGAACTTCCGCCGATGAATTTTCCCCGGATTGTGTGTGGGAATTTTCACGGAAATCTCTACAGATCTCAGTCTGGGTGCGTAGCTCAGTGGATAGAGCAGCCGCCTTCTAAGCGGCCGGTCGCAGGTTCGAATCCTGCCGCACCCGTCCTCTGTTCGAGTCTTTAACTTGTGTAGCAAGAGCTTGCTGAGCAAGGGGTTAATCAACGGCGAAATAGCAATCCGGCAAAAGTCAGGAAAGCAGCACAAAGACGGCAATAACAGAACAGAAGCGCAGCGGAAACCCGGCGAAAACCCACCGGAAACTCGGCACAAATTCGGCACAAATCCAGCGAAAAACAGTCACCGGCACAGCAACCACACCAACAATCAATACAGACAATCAATACAGACAACACCAACATGACTCAGCCGTTGAATCAGCCAACGATCGGGAAAACTGCCTCCTCCTCGGCTTACCGCAAAGGGCGATCGCGCTGGAGTCTGGTGCTGGCGGGAATTGTGGCCCTGGTGCTGGCGGTTCCCGAGGGCCAAACCGCGGCCCCCAAACTGGTGAACTGCGATCGCCTGCCCCACTGGAGCAACTTTGCCAGCGGCCCCCAGGTGAACCAACCCCATATTTTTTGTGGTGAATTTAGCAACGGTCGGCCCAAGGGGTTCCATTCCCGACCGGGCGGCACCAATCCCCGCACGGTGGCCCGGTTTCAAGTGACCCAACCACCCAACCGGCGAGGGATCTATGGGGTGCGCTGGAGCCATGGGGCCGATCCCAGTCGGGAAAAGTTTTCTACGATGTTTCCCGATCGCTGCTCCCAAGCACAGGTGTTGGAATCGATTCGCTATGCGGCTCGCAATCAAATTAGTTGCCCAGGGGGCGCGCCCGATTGGGCTTGGTGCGGTTATAACCGGCCTGGCAACCGATCGACCTCGGCCCAAGCGGCGGTTGCGCCGGTTGCTCAACTGATGCCCGCTGCGCCTGGGACAACCGCCTTGGCAGTCCCTCAAGATCCTTCGGCGGTGGAAAACTCCCCGATCGCCCAAGCCAGTCGGTTTTGCGAGGCCAACGATGGGCAGCGGTTTGTAATTGCAGGGGCATTTGTGCGGGGGCGCAATCAAATCAACACGGCTTTTCCCCTGCGCTAGGGTACAGGCCCGGGCGCATGATGAGTTCCCGGGCGCATGATGATTCGCGGTGCAGAATTTGCAGGGCAGAACTTGCCGAGCAGAACTTGCCGGGCAAAGTTTGCAGCGCAGAATTTGCAGCGCAGAACTGCCCTTGCGTTATTTGTGGCTCGCGGTTTTTACGGATGGTTTTCCATGGCGGATTCTGTTGTTTCTTGCTTTGAGCAGGCCCAAGCGGCGATCGCAGCGGGCCAGGTCGATCGCGCCGGTCAGTTATATTTGCAGGTCACCGACTTCCTAAAACCCCAAGAGCATCGTCGTTGGGGCGAACTGTTCCAACAGGCGGGCCAGTGGGATTGGGCGGAAACCCTGCTGCGTCGCCTCGCTCGACAGCACCCCACCATGCCCGAGGCCTGGACGGATTTGGGAACCCTGTTGGTCAGTCGTGATCAGCTTCCGGAGGCGCAAACCTGCTTTGCCAAGGCCCATCGCCTGCGGGACTGGCCCGAAAGTGGCGATCGGGGCTATTGGTTTTCCCGAGACTGGTTTTCCAATCAATTGCCCAACTGGGTGAACTGGGTGCAGCCCTTGGCCGATCGGGGGCCGGTACAAGCTTTGGAAATTGGCAGCTTTGAAGGGATGTCTGCCTGCTGGTTGCTCGATCGCGTCCTGCTGAATCCGGAAGCAAGGCTCACCTGCATTGAACCGGAAATTCGTCCCACCCTGCGGGACAATCTCGATCGCACCGGTCGGGCCCCGCAGGTCACCCTTCTGTCTCAGCTCTCTTGGGAAGCCCTGGCCCAGCTACCGGTTGATCACTACGACCTGGCCTACATTGACGGTTGCCATGCGCCTTGGGTGGCCTTCCGCGATGCCGTCATGACCTGGCCCTTGGTGAAGGTGGGTGGGCTGGTGGTGATTGATGATTATCGTTATGTGGGTTTGCCGGAGGATTGCCCACAATTCGGTGTGGATTTGTTTATGTTGCTGTTTACCCACTGTTTTGAGGTGGTTTTCAGCGGCTATCAGCTTTTTTTGCGCAAAGTTCGCGATTGGCAACCCCTCACGGCTCCCTGGCAACGGGCGGCTGAGGCCACAACGGATCCGCTGCTCTTGGATGCTCTGGCTTGGGCCTTGGCGCGATCGCACCAGTGGGATGCGGCTCAACAACTCTGTGAACGGGCGATCGGGCTGGCTCCCCAAGTGGCGGCTCCCTATCTCACCCTGGCGGAAATTTGGGCCCAGCGCCAGCCGGAGTTTAGTGATCAAGACCTGGCGCACTACGGGCCCTTGACCCGATCGCTAGTCCAGGTCTTTGGCCACAGTCACCCTGGCTTTGCCCTCAAAACCTTGCCCGTCGGCACTGGCTACGATTTGGAACCCCTGGTGGCCTATCTGCAAGCCCTGGAAAAGGATACCTACTGGCATGAACCCATTGCGAATCTTTTGACGGTTTTGGAGCGACAGGGGAAACAACAGGGAATGCCGCAAGCCATGGCTGCTTGGCTCGATCGGCTGCATCATCCCCCGGCGGGCGGCTTGGCCTTGCCCCACCGCCCCGATCTTTGGCGCTTGATTGGTGACCTGGCGATCGGCTCCAACAATGCCACCGCCGCCGCCTTGGCCTATCGGTGCGCTCTTCATTAGCCCCCAACCCCGGCCTAGAGCCGCCAAAACCGCCAGCCCTTGCCAATCCACGGCGACGGCTAGTCATCGACCCTCATGAGCCAGACCCGAAGTGATGTTTAGGCGATCGCCCCACCCAGATCTCCATTCACCCGGCCCGGCCAGACCCAGCCAGACCAAACCCGCCAAAAAGTGATGATCACCACACCCAAATCCGGAAACGGGTCGCTAAACTGAGATCCGACGATTGCGCTCGATTGCTACCATTTCCATGGCGACCCGATTGAGTTGCGCTGCCCAAAGAACTTTTTCCGAAGAAACTTTTTGGGAAGACAGTTCGTCAGGGTTCAGCAAATTTGGCAAAAAATTTGAGGAATTTGCCTAAATCGCCTTGAAAAACGGCTGATTGCTGTTTTTTTCACTTTCCTCAGCCTTGAGCACTCTCCCTTACCTTGCCACTGCTCAATCTACGCTTAGCTTCTACGCATCTCAATTAGGTTCTCCTTAGTCTCCCTGCGTCGTTTTCTTTCCTGTTTTCGTCCGTAATTGTGACCGGTTGCGCAAGTTGGGCGGAGCAAAAGCTTCGCTCCGGAACCTGAGCCGTTGTTGAAACCAGGCTGCGATCGCGATCGACCCTCTGGCCCTCGGAATGGGAATCACGGCTCATGGCTGCGGTCAGGAGCGCACTCAGCCATGGGCCTTAGATGCACGCTCGCTCAATCACTCCACGAACCAGCAACCCAGCATCAGTCTTGGTTGTGGGCTTTGGTCTCGATGGATCTCAACTGGATCTCGATCGGCCGTGACTGAATTTCAGCCTGGCTGAATTCCAGGGCTGGTCAGTCCATTGGGGGTGGGGGTCTCACCCTGTGACGGCGATCGCACCCAAGCCCTGTTTTGATCTCAGGGGATGACGCTCAAGATCCATGCGGGGTCAGCGATCGGTCACTTCGCTGATTAGACTTTCCCCCGATACTAAAAACTGTGGCAACCGGAAACTTCCCAGATCCTTGCAGTCGTTGAGTAGGTCTCAAAGCAACATGACTTCCATTCGCGAGATTGTGTCCGAAGCGTTAGCTCATCAATACCTGTCGATCGAGGCAGAAGAATCCCTGCGCCAACTCATGCGCGGGAAATATGGCCCCGATGACTTCGAAGCGTTTATGGCCCTTCAGCGGGCGTTTTTGTCAGGAAGCTTGCGCCAAGAGTCCCGTGAACGGTTATTGGGTCAGCAAAATTTCACGATCGCGGCGGTGGCTGACTCGATCGCCCCGGCCTGCACCGCCCGCGATTTATCCTACGCCTAGACTCTCGGTTTCAGTTCAGGGATTCAATCCCCGGGATTTCGTTCCCCCAGGCCCTCAACCCAGCCGCTAGCCCAAAATGCAAAGCTGATCAAAAACAGCCACCTCCCCAACTGAATGAGGGAGCTGGCCGCTTAACTAATGATTGGGGTTACCGCTGTTTAGGGTTTGGTCTGGTCGGGTTTAACTCAGCTCAGCTTGTCGATTCCGCTCGATCGAGTGTCCCAAAATTTTGAGTGTTCCGAGATTTGTCCTAGAACGCTTCGCTCAGATCTGCTTCATCCAAATCGTCAGTGGATCCCCCAGTAATTGCCCCCGCTTCCTCTAGCTTTTGGCGCACGGCCAACTCCATTTCTGCCGCGATCGCCGGATTTTCCTTCAAATATTGAATAGCGTTGTCACGCCCTTGGCTGATGTTTTCGCCCTTGTAGCTATACCAAGCTCCCTTGCGCACCAAAATTCCGGTGGATTCAGCCAAGTCCACTAAGCAGCCGATCGAGGAGATGCCTTCGCCAAAGATGATGTCAAATTCTGCGATCCGGAACGGCGGCGCGACTTTGTTTTTGGCGACTTTGACCTTGGCCCGAATCCCAAACTCTTCGGTTCCCTTCTTCAGGGTTTGAATGCGGCGAATGTCCAAGCGCACCGATGCATAGAACTTGAGGGCATTTCCGCCCGTGGTGGTTTCCGGGCTGCCGTAGGTGACTCCAATTTTTTGGCGCAATTGGTTGAGAAAAATCACCGTACAGCCCGATTTACCGATGTTGCCGGTGATGCGCCGCAGGGCATGGCTCATGAGGCGGGCTTGGCTGCCTACTTGGGCCGCGCCCATTTCCCCTTCAATTTCCGATCGGGGAACCAAGGCGGCCACCGAGTCCACCACCACCAGGTCGATCGCGCCCGATCGCACCAGTTGATCCACCACTTCCAGCCCCATTTCCCCCGTGTCCGGTTGGGAAACCAGCAAATTATCAATATCCACCCCAAGGGCCTTGGCATAAACCGGATCCAAGGCATGTTCTGCATCCACAAAGGCCGCAATACCGCCCGATCGCTGCACCTCCGCGATCGCATGGAGTGCTAGGGTCGTTTTTCCGGAGCTTTCAGGGCCATAAATTTCCACCACACGGCCCTTGGGAATGCCGCCGCCCAGGGCCAAATCCAAGGTCAAGGCCCCGCTGGGAATGGTTTCCACCCGCATTCGGGCCGCATCTCCCAACCGGACGATCGCCCCTTTGCCAAAGCTGCGTTCAATCTGCTGAACCACCAGCCCCAGGGCTTTTTCCTTTTCCTTGCTAATTTCCTTGGTCGGCCCGTCTTTGGCGGCGCTCTCTTTGGCCGACTCCTTAGCCGCTTCCTTAGCGTCCTTGGATCCTTTAGCGCTGCTGGCGGATTCCTTGGCGGTGGCCGTCTTCGCCGTGGGGTCAGAATTTGCGGATGCGTTGGAAGCCATAGTCGCCTGGGGGTCAACGGTGATGGAAGATTTTCTGCCCGATCGCACCGTGGCCGGCTCCGGCAAGCCCTGATCGGCCGGGGTGCCTGCTAGGGGAGCGATCGAAGCGGCTTCTATTGTAGGAGGAACTGGAGTCGCAACGGAGGCAGCGGCCATCCCGAAAACCCTCAAGACGAAAGAGCTTCTCCAATTTAGCAAAAATCTGTACAAAAATCAAATAACCGCCCGACGGGGCCAGCGGGTTCAACCAAGCATCCCAAACTGGCCCCCTAGGCAAACGGCAATCCCTCAAGCGATCTGGAACAGGCTAGAACAGAAAATATCGCTGGGCCATGGGCAGCACCGCCGCCGGTTCACAGGTCAGCAGTTGCCCATCGGCAAACACTTCATAGGTTTGCGGATCCACTTCGATCGCCGGTTGGGCATCGTTTAGCTTCATGTCGGATTTGCGGATCGATCGAATTCCCGACACGGCCACCACTTGCCGCCGGAGACCGAGTTTTTCGGGAACCCCAGCCTTCAGAGCCGCTTTAGAAACAAAAGTGAGGCTGGTGCTCTGGATTGCTTTGCCGAAGCTGGCGAACATCGGACGGCCGTGCACCGGTTGCGGCGTGGGGATGCTGGCGTTGGCATCGCCCATTTGGGCCCAGGCGATCGCCCCACCCTTGATCACCAACTCCGGTTTCACGCCAAAGAACGCCGGTTTCCAGAGACAGAGATCCGCCAGTTTGCCCGGTTCGATCGACCCCACATGGTTGGCAATGCCGTGGGCGATCGCCGGGTTGATCGTGTATTTAGCGATGTAGCGTTTGGCGCGGGTGTTGTCGTGACGGGCGGGGTCTTGGGGCAGGGAGCCGCGCTGCACCTTCATTTTGTGGGCCGTTTGCCAGGTGCGGATGATGCTTTCGCCAATTCGGCCCATGGCTTGGGAGTCCGACGACATCATGGCGATCGCCCCTAGGTCGTGCAGGATGTCTTCGGCAGCGATCGTTTCTCGGCGAATCCGCGACTCAGCGAAGGCCACATCCTCGGGAATCGCCCGATCGAGGTGGTGGCAAACCATCAACATATCGAGGTGCTCCTCGATCGTGTTCACCGTGTAGGGGCGCGTTGGGTTGGTCGAAGAGGGCAGCACGTTGGGCAAGCCACAGACCTTGATGATGTCCGGGGCATGGCCGCCGCCCGCGCCTTCGGTGTGGAAGGTGTGGATCGTGCGGCCCTTGAAGGCGGCCACGGTCGCTTCCACAAAGCCCGCCTCGTTCAGGGTGTCCGTGTGGATCGCCACCTGAATGTCGTACTCGTCGGCGACGCTCAGGCAGGTGTTGATCGCGGCGGGTGTGGTTCCCCAGTCCTCATGCAGCTTCAGCCCGATCGCCCCGGCCTTCACCTGTTCAATCAGGCCCGCCGGTTGGCCGCTGTTGCCCTTGCCCAAAAAGCCCAAATTCATCGGGAAGGCTTCCGCCGCTTCCAGCATTCGCGCCATGTGCCAGGGGCCAGGGGTGCAAGTGGTGGCGTTGGTTCCAGCAGCGGGGCCCGTGCCACCGCCAATCATCGTCGTGATCCCAGCGGCCAGGGCCGTTTCGATTTGTTGGGGACAGATGAAGTGGATGTGGGTGTCAATGCCGCCGGCCGTGACGATCGCCCCTTCACCCGCAATGATTTCCGTGCCGGGGCCGATGATGATGTCCACGCCCGCTTGAGTGTAGGGGTTGCCGGCCTTCCCGATCACCGCGATTTTGCCCTGCTTAATGCCAATGTCGGCTTTAATTACACCCCACCAATCGAGGATCACGGCATTCGTAATCACCGTATCCATCGCCCCGTCACTGTTAGTAATGGGCGATTGACCCATACCATCCCGAATCGTTTTGCCGCCGCCAAATTTCACTTCATCGCCATAAACCGTCAGGTCTTGTTCGATTTCAATCAGCAATTCGGTATCGGCCAATCGCAGGCGATCGCCCGTGGTGGGCCCATAGGTTTCAGCGTAGGTGCGGCGATCGATTCTGTAGGGCACGTCTTCTCTCCCAATGGGGTCTTTAGTTTAAAAACAAGGGTTCAATTAATCCGATCCATGGAGCATCATCAGCCAATCTATCGCCGAACGATCGAAGTAATCAAAATTGTCACTGTGGCACTAGCAATTAACCCAAAGGCAAGCTGCACAACCCATTGTGTTGCTTTTTGATACACTTCAAACCGTTCATCACTGCGATCAAGCCGAGTATTCGTCTCTGCTAACTTGGCGTTAGTTTCAGAGAGATCATGGGATAACTGATCAATGCGCTCACTGGTTTTAGTCACTTCGACAACCAGCGAGTCAATCTTTTCTGCGATACCTTGCAAACTGGGTTCTGTTGACATAGAAACGTTTGAAATCTCTGACGACCTGCAAGCAAAATGAAAAGCAACTGATGATTATGCCGATTGCAATCTTGATTGAGTTATCCCAAGATCATTGACTACTCAAGCATGATCATCAGAAACTGAAGCTTCCTGTTAGGAACTCTGAAGCCAGGATGAAAATAGACTATTTGCGTGCTTTTTTCTCGGTTTTTCCTTTGGATTTATCCTTGGATTTTTTACTCAATTCCCGATCCAAACTGCCTTCTACCAGTGCATTAAACCCGTAGATTTCTCGAGTTCCGGCAAAAGGAACCAGCACCACCGTTTTCTCATCACCCGGTTCAAAACGCACCGCCGTTCCCGAGGGAATATCCAAATGGGTTCCCCGAGCCACCGCGCGATCGAACACGAGGGCTTCATTCACTTCAAAAAAATGAAAATGAGAGCCAACTTGAATCGGGCGATCGCCTCGGTTTTCCACCGTGATTGTCACGGGCGATCGGCCCACGTTCAATTCAATCTCGCCAGGTTCAACAATTAATTCACCGGGAATCATGGCGTTTTTCCTTATCGCAAATGATGACAATCATCCTAGGAGCCGATTGCGAATCGATCCCTACCAAAGCCGCAACCGAAATTAACGAATGGGATCATGCACGGTCACCAATTTCGTGCCGTCGGGAAACGTCGCCTCCACCTGCACATCGTGGATCATCTCTGCTACCCCTTCCATCACCTCATCTCGGGTGAGCAGCGTTGTCCCCTCCGCCATCAGTTCCGCCACGGTTTTGCCGTCTCGCGCCCCTTCCAAAATGGCCGCCGTCAGATAGGCCACGGCTTCCGGATAGTTGAGCTTCAGTCCGCGATTTTTGCGGCGCTCGGCCAGCAGCGCGGCGGTGAAAATTAGCAGCTTGTCCTTTTCTTGGGGCGTGAGTTGCATAGGGCGATCGCGCAGGTCATCTTGCCAATACTCTGTTGTTGGTTGTACCGCGATTTGTCTAGCAGGCCACCGATTGATTGCGAAGATTTTGGGTTTCGGGGCGATCGCAGCTATAGCGGCCAAAACCGGGAGACGATCGCCGGGCGATCGCGCTGGTGGCGGCGTACTAAATCCCACACCTGCCAGAACCAGCGCCGCGCCTCACTCACCGAATGACCGCGATAGCGACAAAGCAGCCCCGTTTGCAGCCGCGTGATGCCGCAATCAACTCGATCGCCTGTGGGCAGGTGCGATCGCGCTTCCGTAATCAGTTCTTTCGGGACTTCTTGACCAATCCAAGCCAGCGTCCCAACGATCGGGCAGCCTGCCAGCCCATGGGAACCATCGCGGGTGGCCGGGTCGGTCGCGTCAATCCGCTGGGGATCGAGCCACACCAATCGATCGCCCTGCCACACTTCCAAGCGCGATCGCCACTCACCGCAGCCGTAGCGCTCACCGCCGGCCGTGCGCCCCAGCCGCACAATCTCACTCCCCAGCCAACTGGCTCCCGTCGCCAGGTCAATGTGCGATCGCTGCTCATAGAGCGCGCCATCAAAAATAATCGTCTCCTGGGGCAACCATTCCAGGTGCGCCCCTTCACCCACTCGCACCCGCACTGACTGCTGAGCAAACCGCCCGGCCGGGTCAATCAGTGATCGCCCCCGGCTGCCATAGATCTTGGCCGCCGAAACCGTCGTCACCAGGGCCGCCGTCTCCGGTTCCAAGTCCAACGTGATCGACAGGCGATCGCCCCCAACCATGCCCCCCGCCACATGCAACATGGCCGCGTGGCAAACCTCTGGCCCCTCGGGATAAAAGGGCCGCTGAAATTGCAGGGGCGATCGGGTTTTGGCCTGAACCTGGGTGCGATCGCCCGATCGGTCAAACCGCAACGCGAACGAGCCATGCCAGGTGCGATCGGTTTCGGGCGTTGGCTGGGAGGCGACGGTCACGATGTTTCCTCCGGTTGCGAACCCACTTTCAGCCAGCCGAAAATCTGCTCCGCCGTCAGGGTCAGGGGCAAGTCCGGCAAACAAGGCAAGGGAGCTGTCCGCCGATGCAGTAACGGTTGGCGATCGGGCAAAAAGCTCACGACTGATCGATCCTGAGGATCAACCAACCAAGCCAACCGGCTCCCAAACTGCAAACTGTGGAGCAGCTTATCCATCACTCGGTTAGCCGGTTGTTCGGGCGACAGAATCTCGATGATCCAATCTGGAGCGGCCAAGAATTGATCGATCGGCTCGCCCTCATCCGTCAGCGCCACCCGTTCCCAAGCAATCACCGCCACATCGGGGACGATCGAGCGATCGCCAAAGGTACAGCGCAACTCCGGCATGGCTGTGTAGCGATCGCCCACCACGTCGATCGCCCCAATCAGGCGTTTTTGCAATAGAGAATGGCGAAACTTGGGCATGGGTTTTTGGACTGCCCGGCCATCGAGATATTCCCAAGCAGGTGAATCTTCGAGATCGGGGCGATCGAGAAATTCCGCCAGGGTGGAGATCGGGGCGATCGAAACCGTCATAGGCACGCAGCCAGCGAACAGCGGCGAGATTGTTTCTGTTGATTGGATTCTATTGCAAGTTCTGGAATGGAATTGATCCAGCAATGGCTGATTTCCCATGCCCCAACCACCGTAGGGGCGGGGTCTCCCCGCCCGGTCTCCCCGCCCGGCCTTCCCCACCCCCGCGATCCTTGACATTCCCAGGGTTGGCCGGGGTTGTGGCGATCGCCCGGGTTTAGGGTTGGGAGACCCAACCCCTACGGCCTGTGAATTGCGAACCGATCGCCCCTATTTCAAATCGGCGATCGCCCCTCGGGCCATTTCGGCGATCGCTCGATCGGTGGCTTTCGGTAGGTGGTAATACTTGCCGCCCGCCGTTTCCGCTAGCTCCTTGGCGAAACCTGTTGAAACGAATTTGCTTTGGGTGTCGATCACCAGCAGCTTGATGTTCAGGGCGCGGATTTTGCCGGAAATGTCCAGCAGCTCTTGCTTCACGTCCGGTTTCTCGTCCGGTTCCATCGGCTGACCGAGCGATCGCGCCAGGGGCACATTTCCCCGACCGTCCGTAATCGCCACAATCACCACCTGCCCCACATCCCCCGACTGGCGGGCATTGGTGCCGACGCGCACCGCCTGGGTCAAACCGTGGGCTAAGGGAGAACCGCCACCACAGGGCATGGTTTCCAGCCGTCGCCGGGCCGCCGAAATCGATCGCGTGGGCGGCAACAGCACCTCTGCTTGCTCGCCCCGGAAGGGAATCAGCGACACCTGATCGCGGTTTTGGTAAGCCTCCGTCAGCAACCGCAACACCGCGCCCTTGGCCGACTGCATTCGGTTCAGGGCCATCGATCCGGACGCATCCACCACAAACAC
>NZ_LIRO01000027.1:0-17776 GCF_002742025.1 Limnothrix sp. PR1529 | reverse complement strand
TGTGTATAAGAGACAGCAAATTGGCCGAGCGATTAAAGGGCGATCGCCCTGCCGGTTCCATGGGTTGCACCGAAGATCCCGTGAGGGCCTTGGCCTTAAACTTCACCCACCCTTTGTAGGGATGACATTTGGCCGTGCCCGCCAGGGAAACCCAACTGCCCACATGCAAGGTGTGGCCCAGGCGCGATCGCAACGGCTTGGCCAACTTGATCTGTTCAATGCGTCCGTCGGTTTCGAGTTGAAGCGCCTTGCAGCGGCCGGCCTTGTCGGTGTGGGTGGCACAAATGCGACCGCTCAGTTGGAAAAATTGTCGTTTTTTAAAGGGATAAAAGACTGATTGCAGCCCAAGCCGAGGGGGCGTGGCGGGGTTGAAAGGATTATGCGCGTTATGCAAGGGGCGATCGAACGAAAACGGCTTCACGAAGTCCTCCAACTATCCAGAAAGATTTGCAATAAGGGAGGCTAAACAAAGGGGGTACGTCGATCGCCACCCCCGCTTCAGCCCATCAGGCTTGATTTATTGAGAAAACTATTCAATTAGAGTTTAGTGGATCTTGGCACACTTGCATCAAGGCGATTGAAAGAGTTTGCAAGAGGTTGCCTGCGCACAGTTGGATGGGTTAACGGCGAATTAACGTTTGATTAATGGGGCGATCGGTTATGGATTGCCCTTTAGCCACTCATTCCCCTCCTCCCTCGCAATGCAAATTTGCGTCGAACGTTTCACGGTCACCAAGCGATCGCCCCTCACCATCAGTCGCGGCACAAACCACGGCAATACTAATCTCTGGCTGCGGATCTTTGCAGAGGGCTACGAAGGGTGGGGCGAGGCTTCCCCGGTGGTGCATGGGGCCCACGCCCAAACCACTGAGGCCTTGGCCAAGGCTCTGGAGTCGATCGGGCCGCAACTGGCCGGCTGCCACCCGCTCGATCGCCAGCAAATTGCCGATCGGGTGCGCTCGTTGCCCTCGGCGGCGCGGGCGGCGATCGATCTGGCCCTGTGGGATTGGGCGGGCAAGCGATCGGGATTGCCCCTCTGGCAACTGTGGGGAGGCGATCGGGAACGGATTCCGCCCATTTCCGTCACGATCGGGATTGGCTCTCCGGCGGCGGCCCGGGAGCGGGTTCAACAGTGGCGATCGGTGATTGAAACCCCTTGGCTGAAGTTGAAGCTCGGTAGCCCCGAGGGGTTGGCGGCCGATCGGGCCCTGGTGGAAGCCGTGTTGGCAGAAGCCCCAACGGCCAAAATTTTGGTGGATGCCAATGGGGGTTGGGACTTGGCCGGGGCGATCGAGATGGCCCGCTGGTTAGCCGATCGGGGCGTGGTTTATCTGGAACAGCCCTTGCCCGTGGGCCAAGAAACCCAACTCGCGGAACTGAAGGCGCGATCGCCCCTCCCGATTTTTGTGGATGAAAGTTGTTTTGATGAGCGAGATATTCCGCAGCTTGCGCCCCACATCCACGGCATCAACATCAAGCTGATGAAATCCGGCGGTCTGACAGCGGCCACAAGGCTGGTGGCCACGGCGCGGGCCTGTGGCTTGCAAGTGATGTTTGGCTGCTATTCCGACAGTGCCTTGGCCAACACCGCTGCCTTGCAGCTAGGCCCCTGGGCCGATTACTTGGACTTGGATAGCCATCTGAATTTGATGGACGATCCCTTTGTGGGCGCGGCGATTGCGCCCGGTGGTCGGTTGTTGCCCCCGATCGAGCCAGGGCTAGGGGTGCAACGGCGCGATCAACCTGCCATTGAAGAGCCTTAGGCAGAGACAGCGCCCGATCGAAGCGGTTGATCGAAGCAGTCCTTTGGCAGATCTAGGCCGTCGGGGCTGGTGAAATCAACGACACAACCACGATCGAACCCTCGCCTTGGGCCACCTCCGCTCGCAAGTTGGGGCCAAAGAAGCGCTCAATCTTGTCCCGCTTGGTCTGCCAGGTTTCAAAGGGCATTTTTGGAGATTCAAACTCCAGGATCAGCCCATAGTCTCCCTGCAAGTCCACCTCTTCCACGCTGACCAGCTTGGGCCGTTCAGGATCCGTGGGAGCCAAGCCCAAACGCTCCAGCGCCAAGGAAAGATGGGCCTCTTCACCGTAGCGATAACGGGTCACATCCTTGCGCACCTGGTTTTGGGTGGGGGTGGCCAGGCGATCGCGCAGGGCAACGACCTCCGAAGACGTGGGAGTTTTGTAGGGGGCTGGTTTCAACTCCGCAGCCTTCAGGGCCAAGCCCCCCAACAGCACCGGCACGCCGTAAAAAAAGGTGATCAGATTCAGGGTTGAGTTACCAATGACATAGGCCACTGCCGCGATCGCCGTTAAGGCTCCACCGGCATAGAGCAAAATTCGAGCAAGGGGAAGGCTGCCAAACACGATCGCGTTCCGGGTATTCATTAACTAATGTAAATTCTGAGATGGAATGGCCCATTCGTCTAGCGGACGGGACGATCCCCAACTCCGCACCGACAGGACTGGATAACCGACCCGAACCCTTTTGCCCCCAACCCTTTAGAACGCTTTCGTAAAGCTGAGGATGACTGTGCCATGGATGTGCAAGTGCTGAAAGATCAGGTGCGATCGATTGCGGCCAAACGAGATTATTTATTGTCGCTGCTCGATCGAGCCGATTTGGGCCCGATTCGGATTGATGTGAACCAGGCCTTGGAAGAATTGGATGATTTGATTGCGGAATATGAGGAAGCCTTTCCCGGCGAGGCGATTCCCCAGGTCTAATTCCCCAAACCTGGGGGGCGCGATCGATCCCAAATCCCATCGGCAGCGGGGCCCCGCAGGAGATCCGAAAAACGTAGTAGCGCGACAATACATTGGGTTAAAGTTGCGGAGCCAGTCGTGGTAACAAGGGGCTTAAGCCCCTTGCTGCTTAACGATCAGGTGACGGTAATAGCTATGTAATTTAACCCAGATGAATTAAGGTAGATACTTTAGTAGGGTCTTAAAAGTAAGGGGCCTTAAAAACAGTGGGCCAACAGTTCTTGGGCGGCAGATAGTCCCGATCGCATTGCCGCTTCTAGGGATTGTCCCGGCGGATGCGCTGCACACCAGTCCCCCGCCACCGCCAGGGCCCGATCGGGATCAATCCAACACCCCTCATCCAACGGATTTCGGGCGATCGCGTAGCGCCAACGGTGTACCTGAATCCATTCGGGCTGTTGCAGGTGCAAGCCCAGATCGGCCCCGGCGCGATCGAGCAGCGCTTGCCCCACGGCCTCCAGCGTTGGCACATCCCACAACCGCTCGGCCACCGCGGCCGAACTTTGCAACAGCAACACCGGTTGCCCCATGGCCCAGATCCCGTCGGCCTTGCTGTCTTCGCGGGCTAACCAGCGCCAATCGGTGGGAATTTGGGCCCGAATTCCCTGCCAAGCTTCCCCATTGGGCAACTGCAATTCCCGATCGGGGCCATAGGCGGCCGTGACGCTGAAGCAGGGATCGAAGGTCACTTGGCGGGCCTGCTTGGCCCAGTCGGGGGCCACCGACTCCAGCAAGTCCGCCGCCTGGGGAGCCGGAATGGCCAGCACGATCGCCCCAGCAGTCCAAAATTCCTGCTGTTGCTCCGGTTCGATCGCCGCCGGAAAATCACACTGAATTGTCCAAGGTTCTCCCAGTTTTTCTGGAGCTGTCAGGGCAATGGCCCGGTGGCCACGGGCGATCGTTAGCCCCGCGGCCAATTGTTTGGCCGCAACGCTCAAGCCAGCGGGCATGGCCCAGCGTTGATCCCCCGGAATGGTTCGCAAGCCCTCGGCGGTCAGGTGATGGAGCGGTTGGGGCCAAGGTTGCAGGTCGCTGGTGTTTTGCAGTTCCTGGATCCAAGCTTCCGTTAAGGGCCCCTGAGGTTCCAGGTAGGGCAGGCCTCGATCGGCCCGACTGTCCAAATGGCGACGGGTATTTAACCGCCCACCCAATCCCCGAGACTTTTCCAGCACCACGACCGATCGCCCGGCCGCTTGCAGTTGGCGGGCTGCCGTGAGTCCCGCCAAACCTGCGCCAATCACCGCGACGGAATGAGAGGGAGTTAAAGTCGGGGGAAGCGTTGTCATAGGGACTTGATATCGGGGCGATCGGGCCAGGAATTTTACGGAGACTTTGCGTTATTTTTGGGGCAACCCAGCAGCACGGGCTAAACGGCCAAGCCCATGGTCAGGGTTACCGGAACTTCAGACACTAAGACGAAATGCAAAGAAAATCTAAAGATTGTAGCGAGATTTAGCGCGATCTTACGTCAAGGCCATGGGCGTTTTCCCATCCCTTTGTACAATGGGGCTGACCCCAGGGCAAAGCAAATTTAGGCGTTGAGTTGCCATTCCTGCGCCCTTGTGTGACACCTTTGGGAGCGATTGGCGCTAACTCTCACCCAAGCCATAGAAACCAAGCCATAAACAGGCTATTAGCGAGCCATTCATTGGCGATTCAAACGCTATTTAAACGCTGGCAATCACGCTGGAAATGATGCGGAGTTGGGGCTGTGGACGAACTGCGAGCAGCATTGGAATTAGCAACTAATGACGAGTTGCGCGAACTGACGGAGATGCTGTTCGCGCGGAAGTTTAACCCCTTGGACTACGTTGCTACGCCCGATCCCCTGTCGGTGCAGAGCCGCGATCGGGAAGCTTGGTTGGACGCGATCGACCGCCGATTTCGCTACTTGGCCGCCGATGGGCTAACGGTGTTGCGGGGGCGGTTCCATGAGGTGACCTACCGCGATGTGTTGGTCAGGGTTTGCCAACATTTGCGATTGCCCTACGGTGAAACCTGGACGGCAACGGAGCTGGAGGCGGAAATTTTTCTGCATTTGCTCGATCGCGCCTGGAAGCGATTGCCCAAGCGCCAACGGGCTGCCCTGACCAAGGACTTGCAACGGTCAATCGCCACAATTCCCGGTGTGGATGCCATTCCCGTAGCCCTGCGGCGCGATCCGGTGCGGCTGCTGTTGGAAGGGGGCAGCGCGATCGCCCTGGATGCGGTGGTGCGGCCCCTGGTGTTGCGGCAAATTGCCCAGCAGTTTGTAACCCACATGGTGCGATATCAGTCGGCCCAGGTGGCGATCGCGGCTTCCGGCGGCGCGGCGGCGGCCCTGGAAACCCAAGTGGCGGCCAAGATGGCCCAACGGGGAATGATGATGACGGCCGCTCGCTATGGTGCTGCGCAAACGGTGTTGGCGGTGATGGGGCCCCTGATGTGGGGCTGGTTTTTTGCGGATTTGGGTTGGCGAACGATCGCCACCAACTACGGGCGGATTGTGCCAGCGGTGTTTGCCCTGGCTCAAATTCGGATGACACGCGGCGATGACGCGATCGCCTACGGATTTGCCTAGGGAGCGCGCCTAGGCCATGGGGAAGTTGGCCGCGCTGGGGCGGGTTTGGCTGTGGCCCACGCGCTCGATTGTGATTGACCCGGCCCTGTTGGGGCCTTGGGCGGGTCTTTGGTGGGGGCTGTTGGTGTTGCCCCTGAGTCCGGCCTTGGGAGCGGTGGCGATCGGGCTGGGGATCATTGCCACCTATTGGCAACGCTGGAATGCAATTCGGCGCGATCGGCTGGTTTGGGCCTGGGGGGCGATCGGCCTGGTGATGTTGTTGTCCTTGCCCGGTTCGCCCAACTTGGAGCGGGCGGCGTTGGGGCTGGCGAATTTCTTACCGTTTTTTTGGGCCTTTGGGGCCTTCAGCCAATTGATCACCCATCGATCGCACCTGCGGCCCTTAGCTCAGGCGATCGTGTGGGGTTGCCTGCCCGCTGTGGGGTTGGGGTTGGGGCAACTGTTTGGGGGATGGCGCGGCCCGGTGCGCATCGTGCCGGTGATTGACTGGATTTTGGCCGCGGGCGGCAATCCGCCAGGGCGACTGTCTTCGGCGTTTGAATATGCCAACGTGACCGCCAGCTACTTTGGGGTAGCGCTGGTGCTGGCCTTGGGGTTGTTGGTGATGGATCGGGAACGGCAGCGACAAGCGCAAACCCACCGCTCGACCCATGCCGCCCCCGGTTGGGGGGTGATCCTGGGCAATGGATTATCAGTGCTGTTGCTGCTGGGGGCGATCGGGCTGACGGACTCGCGCAGTGGTTGGGCCCTGGCCGCGATCGATCTTTTGGCTACGGGACTATACGTTGGTTGGTTTTGGTTGTTGGCCCTGGCGGGCGGGGCGATCGCCTTGGCGCTGGGGGCGGCCTTTGGCCCGGAACCGGCCGCCGGGCCCCTGAGGGCGATCGTCCCGAAGGCCATTTGGGGCCGGCTGAATGATGCCCTCTATCCCGATCGCCCCGAAGCCACCCTGCGCCGGAGTCAGTGGGACTTTGCTTGGAATTTGGCAGCCCAACGGCCCTGGACGGGTTGGGGGCTGGGAAACTTCACAGGACTGTATCAACAGGCCACGGGCAATTGGCTGGGCCATCCCCACAACTTGGCCCTGATGCTGGCCATGGAAACGGGCTGGCCAGCGGCTTTGGGGCTGATTTGCCTCTGTGGCTGGATCATGGCCCAGTTCACCCGGGCGATCGGTCGTTGGGGCGATCGGGACTCCCAAACCCGTTTAGCCGCTTGGGGCTTGGGATTCGCCAATCTCGCCGCTTACCATCTCTTGGATGTCACCCTGTTTGATTTGCGGGTGAATCTATTGGGCTGGGTGTTGTTAGCGGGAATGCATGGCTTGCTCAAGGCCTAGGCCTTGAGCAAGCCATGGAATGACAGGGGCTGGGATCGGTTGCCAAAGCGGATGGCCCCGAAACCCAGCCCATTGAGCGCCTAACGCCTAAACTGCCAGTTCGTAGGGGCTTTCCAGCTTGTCCAACTGCCGCATCAGCAGGCTCAGGAACAGACCCACATCGGTCACCACGCCCACGGACTCCAGGGAGCCGCGATCGGCCAGTTTCGTCACCACCGCCGGGTTGATGTCCACGCAAACCAGCTTCACACCCGCTGGGGTCATGTTGCCCACCCCGATCGAGTGGAGCATGGAAGACAGCATGATGATGGTGTCTGCCCCTTCCAGCAGTTGGGCGTAGGCTTGCTGGGCTTCCACCATGTCCGTCACCGTATCCGGCAAGGGGCCATCATCGCGGATTGATCCCGCCAGCACAAAGGGCACATCCTGTTTGACGCACTCATACATGATCCCGTTGGTCAACACGCCCTGCTCCACGGCCTTGGCAATGTTGCCGCAGCGGCGAATGGTGTTGATCGTCTTCAGGTGGTGGCGGTGGCCGCCGCGCACCGCGATTCCTTGCTTCATGTCCACCCCCAAGGAAGTGCCCATCAAGGCCTGTTCCATGTCGTGAACAGCGATCGCGTTGCCGCCCAACAAGGCATGGACATAGCCTTCGCGAATCAACCGCGAAAGGTGCTCACCGCCGCCCGTGTGGATCACCACCGGCCCCGCAACCACAACGGTTTTGCCGCGCCGCTCCCGCACCTGGCGCAGTTCCCAAGCAATTTGTTCCACCACCAGTTCCACGCGGCGCTCGCTGGAAACGCCGGATCCCATGAAGGTAAATTCCTGGGACTCGCGGGCCGTGCGATCGCCCCGGGCTTCGGCCTTGCGCACCGTGCGGATCCCGTCAATGCCGGTCACCACATACTCACCCAACTCCAGATCCCGCAGCAGTTTGCAGCGAGCCACCGGTTGCCCTTCGTTCAGGCCCGAGATCGCGATCGCCCCGTCCATCCGCTGGTTTTGCAGACGCACCCACTGGCCTCGGATCCGTACTTCCGTGGGGTAAATGGTGGTGACGTAAAAGTCATCGGGAGCCACGCCGGGCAGCTCAATGGGTTCCAACTGAGCATCCCGCTCGGCGCGATCGTCTGGAGCCACGGCCCCCAGATCGATCAACTGAGCCATCAATTCTTCCATCACCTCATGGGACGGTGCGGAAACCTTGATCCGAGCGGCGGAGGTGCTTTGGCGCTGCTCACCCAACCGGAAGTCCAACACTTGGAAGCTGCCGCCTCCTTCCACAATCAAGTCCAGGGCGCGGTTAATTAGCCCCGAGTCCAGCAAGTGCCCTTGCATTTGGATTACACGGGTTTCAACGCCGGCCACCGCATGGCGATCTTCCATCACCGGCTCATTCACCCGCAGGGTCAGGCACTTGGCCGCGCCACCCGCCTTCAGGAATTCCGTGAGGGGCGTTTCCACCACCTCAAACCCGGCCCGCGCCAGGGCGGATTTCAGGCTGTTGCTGGCCTTGTTCATGACCACCACTTGGCCCAGGTTCACGGAGTTGCAGGCAAAGTTCACCGCGTCGGCTTCCTCGATCGCGATCCGCTTGGCCGCCGGAACCCGTCGCTCAATCAGTTGGTTGGAGTAGGCATCGAATGCACCGGGATAGTAGAGCAAGTAGCCGCCTTCGAGGGGACAGAAGCAGGTATCCAGGTGATAGAACCGCTCATCAACCAAGTGCAAAGACAGCACCTCAATATCCAGCCATTGGGCCAGGTAGGGATGCGAGTCCAATTCAGAACGGAAGCCATAGCCCGCCCAGAGCCACCGCCCTTCGCGATCGAACAGGGCATCGCCGGCCCCTTCAAAGGGCAAATCCTTGGGCAGTTCGTAAACCGTGAAGCCGTTTTGCTCAAACCAGGCTTTGAAGTAGGGTTCTTCACCCTGCCGTTCCTTGTGATAGAAGCGACTGAGAACGGCCTTGTCTCCCAGCACCAGGCCGGCGTTGGCGGTGAACACCATGTCGGGCCAACCTTTGGCCGGTTCCACCAAATCGACGATCGCCCGAGCCTTGAGCACTTTGTAGAGTTTTTGCCACTGCTCCACTGCCCGATCGCGCGAGGACTTGTGGACATTGCCCTCCATCCAGGGATTAATCACATAATCCACGTCGTAGTGGTCAGGCGAGCACATCAGAATGCGAAGCTGGGCGGTCATAACAGTGTCAGGTTGTGTGTAGGCCGAGGTTGAGCAAACAAGCCGTGGTCTAAACCCCGATCCAAGCTTGAATCAGGGAGTGATTGGGGCGCGGGTTCTGTGGAGGTTATTCTAAAAAATGCCCCCGTTCCGCAAGGTTCACAGGCGACAGTTTTCAGAGTCATTTTCAGGGCCGAGGCTGGGGCGATCGGGTGCCGATGGGCACGGAAACGGCTCAGTGGGCAGGGGTGGAATCGGTTGGGTTGGGGGTTTCGGCGGGTTCCGTCTCTGGGGGAGAACTGATCGGGATCGGTCGCCAACGCCACCACCCGATCGCCCCCAACAACCCAATCATGAGGCCGCCAATGCCCACCCAACTGGGAACCCAAAACACCGCTTCGATCGTGGTGACCGTGCCCGGTTCCAAAGTCCAAACCCAGCGGCCCTGTTGCCGTTGGGGGCTGGGTCGGTTGGGCTGGGTCGGGCCCGGTTGTCCTGCTTGGGGGTTCAAGTCGGGTTCCGGGTGGGGCCGTTGGACAGTGCTTTGGCCCCAATGGGGCACTCGCAAGCCAAATTGCCAACGCAAGAGCCGGCTCGTGTCCACCAGGGCCAACTGCTCGCCGCCCAGGGCCGCCAGCGATCGCAAGTCCACCTCGTAGCGAAGTTGGTTTCGGACGGCGACCAACCAATTTTGCTGTTGCAATTGGAACTGGCTGGGAAAGGCCAAGGGATCGAGCAAAGCCGGATCTGGCAACGAATTCCCATTCACCTTTGGCGTTGGATCGATCAGCCGATCGCCCCCTCTGGCAATGGATCTCGTTTGGGCGGCGGTGGTCTGGTGGTCGGAGCGATCGCCTGACTTCGCCGCCTCTCGATCGACGATTCCCAGGGTTTGGCTGAATGTCTGAAAGGTGGATTGTAAATCTTGCCCGTTCTGGAAGGGAATGGCGATCATCAGGGTTCGATCGCTTTGTTCCAATACTTGACCCCCGATCGTCCTGGCTTGGGCGGCCCAGCGATCGAGCCAAGCCTTGGCCGTGGCCTCGCCCCACACCTGCCACCCTTCACTCAGCCGCACCCTTTGCACCAATGCGCCATGGTTGGCATCCGGAAACCGCACCTCCGTATCCAAATCCACACAACCACCCAGCAGCACCAGCCAAACCACCAACAACAACACCCGCAGCGGGTGCAACCCCCACGCCCCCCTCGATCGCCCTCGACGTTGCCCAATGTTTGACCGCCTCCCGGTTTCCGTTAGCCCAGCGGGGCGAGGATGAGCGGTGGGGGCTGGGGTTGAGAGCGGCGATCGCTGCGGCATGATCCTCATGAAGGCCTGGGCAAGGGTTAATCAACGGTTTTTAAATCAACTGCTTTTAACAGAGGGATGCACTCGTTAACAGAGATTCATTTTTTGTCACAAGCAGCCTAGAAGTGGCTTGTTATGCTGGATTCAGAGGACAGACCCCATTGAACTGGGCTAAAAACCCTCGGTCTTCGGAAGACCCTGCCGATTGCCGATGGGAGTGGCAACATCCGCTGAATTAAATTGGCTGAATTGAATTGGCTGAATTGAAATCAAGTTTGCTGAATTTTGCTGAATTGCCTTCGTGACTGGCGGGAGCACCATGGGGCGGTGATCTACGGCTGAATAACCACGAGTAACCGTCTAAGCAATCAACCGTCCAATAACTAGTCCAAATAACTAGATAGATCGGCCTCGGCCGATCGAATCCAGCTTAACCGAGGAGAGATCATGACGACTGCGCGCGTCTCCTCCCCGCAAGTCCTTTGCGTGGGTGAATTGCTTTGGGACTGTCTGGCTGATCAACCCGGCCGATCGATCGAAGCGGTGGAGTCTTGGACAACCTACCCCGGTGGTGCGCCGGCCAATGTGGCTTGTGCCCTCAGCCGGTTGGGGGTGTCGGCTGGGTTTGTGGGCTGTGTGGGCAGTGAGCAGTCGGCCGATCGCCTGCTGGGGGAACTGCAAAGTTTGGGGGTGAATTTGGAGGGGGTGCAACGTCATCCCACGGCCCCCACCCGTGAAGTTTGCGTCTTGCGGGACGATCGGGGCGATCGACAGTTTGCCGCCTTTCGCAGCGGTGGATACATTGGCCACGACACCCGAGAATTTGCTGATACTCGGCTGCAAGCTTCCTTACTGTTGGCGCGGCAGTTCCAAGCGGCCGATTGCTTGGTGTTGGGCACTTTGGCCTTGGCCTATCCCGACAGCAGCGCCGCCATCCGCCGGGCCTTGGACTTGGCCGATGAGCACTATCTCAAAATTGTGTTGGATGTGAACTGGCGATCGGTCTTTTGGCCCGACCCAGGCATTGCACCGGGATCGATCATGCCGTTGCTGGAGCGGGTGGATTTTCTGAAGTTGGCGCGGGAGGAGGCCGATTGGCTGTTCCATACCCACGATCCCATGGCGATCGCGGACAAGCTGGATCACCTAGAAGCCGTGCTGGTCACGGACGGGGAGCGCGGTTGTCATTACTGGATCAGTGGCCATGGGGGAGTGATGCCCGCTTTCAATGTGCCGGTGGTGGACACCACCGGGGCGGGCGATGCCTTCACGGCGGGGTTTGTGACGCAACTGTTGGAACGGGGGCTGGCGGCCATGGCCGATCCGGCCGTTGCCCGATCGGTCGTGGCCTTTGCCAGCGCGGCCGGGGCCCTGACTACCACCAACCCGGGGGCGATCGATGCCTTACCTTTGCGATCGGCCATTGAGGATTTGTTGCGATCGCAGGGGCAACCATGAACACCACCATGAGCACCGCGATTGTCAGGGCGGATTAACGGGGCTGATCCATGGAACTAATCAACCGCTAAAGAATGCCAACTCCCGCCGATTTGGCAAGCCCTTGAGAAACAAAGTTGCACGATCAACAAGTATTTGTTACATTATTTTACAAATAGGAGTTGGTCGATGAAAACCAACAGTCGCACAGCCCATCCGTGGGGCTTCACCGCCACCGCCGAAGTCTGGAATGGTCGCTTGGCAATGCTTGGCATCCTCGCGGCCATGATCACAGAATTGCTTTCCCGACAAGGGGTCATGCACTTTTGGGGACTGCGCTAGCGGCAGCACGAAGGCAGATAGCGACTGTCGTGATTCGGATACCAGTCTCTCTAGTCTCTAAGGTCTCTAAAGTCAGGTGAGTGGGAGTTTTAAACGGCTCCCATTTTTTTATGGATATTTTTCGGATGGGTCTTTTTGATCAGTTTTGCTCAAATTTGACCCGTGTTGATGAATTTGGGTGGGCGTTTTTGATGAATATTGCGGCGCTCCGCCTGAGTATTAGCCTGAAAATTGCGGTGCTAAACCCGCAGGCCTCGCAAACAACGGGCTAGCACGGCACGCACTTCAGCCGATCGCACCCAAAGCACTGGGCTGGTGTTGCCTGGGGGTGCGGGTTCCGCAGGGATCGATCGCCCTTGTAGTCCTGCCAGTTGCGCCAAGGGTTGATAGGTACGGGAGCCAACTTCCAGAACGATCGTGTCCGGCGGGCAAAGGGGCAACAGTGCCAGGGCCGGATGACTGGGGGAGACGATCGCCTCGACCGTTTGAAAGATCCCGATTAAATCTGCCAACGAGCAGGCGGCTGGATCCAGCAAGCTGAACCCCCAACGGGCCAAGTCTTGGGCCACGGCGGGGCCGTTTAACCAAGGGCGATCGCGCCCATCACTGGCCGAAAGTACCCAACGACGGCAATTGGGCACAGTTTGCCGAAACCCAACCAGGGTCGATCGATCCGAGCCTGCTCCCAAGGCCCGCAGAGCGGCCACCCCATAGCTGGAAGGGCCGTTGAAGCGGCGCGGCACAATGAGACTGTCGGCTTGGATTTGCAGGTGTTGATCGAGTTCCAGCAGCCGATCGGGGGGAATGCCCAGGCGATCGAGGGTTTCCCGTTGCCAAGGATGGGCCAAGCGATCGACCACAATCGCTGCGAAGGGTTCCCAAAAGGCTCCCCCCTCTGATTCCAAACTTTGCAAAACCTGCAGCCGGGGCAACAGTTCCTGAAACCAACGGTCGATCGCATCCCCCGCGCCGCTGGCCACCACCGCCACCCGACCCGCCACTTGCACAGTTGGCATCGGTCTGGGCGGTTGCACTTGCAGCCAACGGGGCAAGGCCCCATCGGATAGCTCCAAAATTAGCCGTTGCTGGGCATCAAACACCCCCACCATGCCCCGCCAATGCCAGAGGGAACCGTTGTCCACCTGGGCCGCAAAGGGGCGATCATCTAGGGGAGTCGCGGTTTCCAGGCGAGTGAGCTGCTCTTGATGGCCCAATCGATCGGCCAGGGCCCAAAGCCAATGATCCGCCAGTCGTCCCCGCCAGCTATCGATGAGCTGAAAGGGAGAATGGGCCAGGCGATCGAGCTGGGCTAACCAACGGCGAGCTTCCGGGCGATCGGGATCCGCCAACCAGGCCCGCAATGCCAAATCTTCCGCTATGGCCAGCTCTCCTTGGGCCGCCTGGGCCTGGCTAGCCGTGAGCAGCAGGGGCCCGGCGGTGGGCCATTGGGGCAACAGGGGTTCCAAAGCGGCCCAGGCCGCAGCGGGCCGATCGCGCCGTAGCTCCACCCGTGCCAATGCCAAGGCCGCTAACCCATCTCCCGGGTAGGCTGCCAAGGCTTGACCATAGGCGATCGCCGCGCCGTCCCAATCGTCCGATCGCGCCAAGTCATGGCCCCAAGTCAGTTGCCAGGGAGTGGCAAGCGGCGCGAGGGCCGTAACAGGTTCCTGCACGGGGACAGGAGCCGGTGGGGCAGATTCGGGCGGCGGAGCAGGGGGCGAGACCGGCGGCAGGCGAGAAGCAAACCCCGATCGGCGCGATCGAAACGACGATTTCGCCATGGATTAAGAGGATGTCTGAAAAGCATCTAGTCGTGGGGGCAAGGGGCTTAAGCCCCTTGTCTTCGTCGATCGCTGAGACCCGCAAGGTGGCAGTTTTGGCTTTTCAGGCCCCCTAAGAGTCGTGGGCTAAGAGCTATGGAACAGGGCGATCGGTTTGTCCATCGGTCAGCACCAGCACAAGAGATTCGCCCAATTCGCCCAAGCCGCTTAAAACTTCGCTTGAATATCCGTTGCCAGTTTACCAACGGCCTCTTCAACCGCCTTGCTTAACAGGGCATTGCCATCGGCGCTGCTGCTGCTGCCACCAACACCAAACACCGAGCCGCCACCGCTGCGGGAACTGGCCTCCGCTTCCCCCCGCGCCGTGCCCAAAATATCACCCGTGGCCGTGTCCACAATGCGGGCCGACAACTTCACCCGGGCGATTGTCTCTTCCGAGTTGCCCCCAATGCCAAAAGCGCCCCCGCTGGCCCGCCGACTTTCCACCGTGAACTGCGTGACCGTGCCAATGATCACCGCATCCACCCCATTGGCCTTGCCAATTTCCACCGCCCGCGCCGTGCTCACTTCTCCGTCCGTGCGCGCCACTTGGCTGCGATCGGCCACGCGATATTTACCCCCTTCCACCAGCGCATTGGTCACCAACTCGCTCACCCCCGTGCCCGCAGCGCCGCCCCGGTAGCTCGACCAATAGCCCGTGTCGCCCGTGTTGCCGTAATAAAAATCCAGCACCACAATGCGCTTCTTTTGGGTTTGCTTGTCTGTCTGGGCGGCAGTCGCACTGTGGGCCGTGGCCACCGGCAACGCCACCGCCGGCAGTGCGACCCCCGTTGTCAGCAGGGTGACAACCAATGTTTTAGCAAAACCCAGTCCAATCGTTGATTTCATACAAATGTCCTTGTCGCTCGATCGAGGACTCCCGTGAACAATCCCTCGGCATTCGGCCAACATTTCGTTAATTCGTTAACCAGAATGCAGCGTTGGATGCTGTGTAAACGCAACGCCTATCTTAGGCTGGTGATCTTGGGATCGACAATGGGTAAAAATAGGTGAAAGCCTTAAGGCTTGTCATTTCTTTAGTGTTTTTCCCAAAGTGGGTCAACGCTAAGCGATCGCGCATTTTCAAGGCCCTGAAGATTGTGTTCATTAGATCAGATTTTTGAATCAAATTCCTGGAGAGATCTATTTGATCAAAAAAACAATCTTCTTGTTAGACTTTATGGATTTATGATCATGAATCCATAGAACAAAAGTTGTAAACTTAAAACATTGCAAGTCTGTCATATGCATTGGCATGTATATAAACATCAAGAGACCCATGAAACGATGAGAAAATTTTGGCAGCGAATTCTCAACGAGATTAATTCTGATCGTCAGCATCTCTCTGGACAAGACTCCCTCAAGATTATTGGTTCTAACCTAGCGATCGCCGTTGTTTACTCCCTCTTGGCAACCGTTAGCTTAGAATTTATCTCCTTACCGGGTAAGGTTGCTTCGGTTTGGCTACCCTCAGGACTTACCTTCGCTATTTTTTACTATTACCGATTCAAGGCTCTGCCTGGCATCATTTGTGGATCGATGTTTGGCTTAGTTCCATTATTTTTTGATTGGCAATTTTCTTTCGCTAGCTTTGTTCTTTTTAACTTAGTTTGTACCCTGGCCAACTGCTTTCAGCCCTTGATCAGCACATGGATTTTTCAGAAGAAAGCCACGCTCGATCGCGCCTCTGGCCGAGTGCAGTCCGCATCCTTTTTCGTCATTGCAGCGGCCGCCGGGCCCTTCGTGTCTGCCACCATGGGCATCACCATTTCCTATTGGATTGGCACGATTACTTGGAAAGACTATGGAGTTTGTTGGTTGTCCTGGTGGCTGGCAAGCACGTTGGCTCACTTAATCTTTACTCCTCCCATTTTGCTTCTCAAGGAATTGGGGTGGCGACAGATTTTTGCGGGGTTGCACCGAGCAATGCGCTGGACTTTTGAAAGCAGTGCCATTGTGGTTTTCACCGCAGCCATTGTTTGGATTGACTTTTTTTATGGCTATCCTTTGGCTTACGTGCTCTTTGCAATTTTGATTTGGAGTGTTTTTCGCTTAGGAGAACTGATTTCAGCATTGGGAGTAGCGATCATTTCCTTAGCAGCAATTATCGCCACTTCCCAAGGAACAGGATCCTTCTCCGATCGCACGCCCAATGAATCAATTATTTTGCTGCAATCATTTATTGGGATTCTTTCGATTACGGGGCTAATTTTGTCAGCAACGGTTCAAGAGCGCCAAGCGATTCGGTCAGATTTGGTGCAAATGCTGGAAACGTTGGAAATTAGGATTGAAGAGCGTACCGCTGACTTACGGTTGAGTGAGGCGCAACTGGATGCGTTTTTTTCGGCAGCGCCTTGGGGCATGGGAATTATTGATCATCACTATCGCTATGTGCGGGTGAATCAGGTATTGGCGAAGATTAATGGCTTACCGGAGTCGGGGCATTTGGGGCGCTTGATTTGGGATGTGGTTCCTGGGTTGCGATCGAGTTTGGAGCCACTGTTTCAAGCGGTTTTCACCACGGGTGATTCGATTTTGAATCAGGAAATTAATGCCCAAATTTCTGCTCAATCTCGAATTGATAACACTTGGCTAGTGTCCTATTTTCCGATTTTTGATATGGATCATCAGCCCTATCGTGTTGGTTTTTTGGTGATGGATATTACCGATCGCAAGCGACTGGAATTACAATTGGCTCACCAAGCTCGCATCGATGGACTAACGCAAATTGCCAATCGCCGGCATTTTGATGAAGTGCTGCAATCGGAGTGGAATCGATGTTTGCGATCGACCCAACCCCTCTCTTTAATGCTCTGTGATGCGGATTATTTTAAAAAATATAATGACACCTATGGCCACTTAATGGGCGATCAATGCTTGGTGGCGATCGCTCAAGTTCTTCGGGAACATGCCCGCCGAAGTAGTGATTTGGCGGCACGCTACGGGGGCGAAGAATTTGCAATTTTGTTACCCAACACGACCCTAGCGGAAGCGGTGCAATTAGCACATCAAATTCGCGGCCAAATTCATCAGTTGGCGATTCCCCACAGGGGTTCCCAGGTGAGTAGCCACGTGACTTTAAGCATTGGGATCATGAGCCATATTCCCCAGTCGGGAGATGAAGTTTCTGATCTGATTGCTGGGGCCGATCGCTCCCTATACGAAGCCAAACAGCAGGGGCGCGATCGAATTGTGGCGCTGCCCTATGAGGCAATCCGGCAACCGTCTTCCTTGGCGGGGGATATGCCGCGCGATCGCCCCAGTTCCTGGTAATGGCCTAGGTTGAACGTTCCTTTGGGGCCGCATCACAGGTGTCGTGGTAAGGGCAGAACTGACAGGCGGGGCCCGGCGTGGGGTCAAATTGTCCCGCCCGAATTCGTTGGGCAATCTCGATCGCTTGGGCTTGCAGCGGTTGCAGTTGGGGCTGAGTGAACCATTCGATCGGGCGATCGGGATGGCGCAAGTAGACCAGGGCGGCACGATCGGCCCCCAAGGCATGGGCATAGGCCCACAGTTGCAGTCGGTGTTCGCTGGGCACACGATCGCGATCGGTCTTGAAGTCCAAAACTCCGGCGGTTCCCACCCAGTCGGCCACCCCATTCAGCCGCAGGGTTTGGCCGTGAGGCAGCGCCAAATCAAACCCGATCGGCACTTCCTGCTGAGCTTGGGGATCGTGGCTCAGGGGAACCAAGGCGGGATCCTGCCAAAATCGATCGGCGAGGGTCAGGGCTTCGCTAACCGCTTCGAGATCCAATCCGGGATCCTGGGCCGCCAGGGTAGCGACATTTTGAATGCGCCGTTCGATCGCCCGGTGAACCAACGTGCCAATCCGGCGCGATCGGGCGGGCCCGTCACCGCTGGGGGGGTGATCGTCCACAATGCGCCAAGCAAACCGCCGGGGACAGCGTGCATATTCACTGAGGGCCACCACGGGCAATTCATCCAAGCCGGAGGACACCCAACCCCAAAGGGGCTGACCGTCGCCGGGAAGTGGGCGGGGGGCGGTTGGG
>NZ_LIRO01000138.1:0-4529 GCF_002742025.1 Limnothrix sp. PR1529 | reverse complement strand
GGCTGGGTACGGGGCTGGGTGTGGTGCTGATTCCACTGGGCGAGGCGATCGGGGTGGGGCTAGGAGCCGGGGTATTGGGGGCATTGGCATCGACCAGTTGCCGCACCAGGGGCATGATCACCAGGACTAACAGCCCACCGCCGAAAATGACTAGGGCCAACAGACTGAACCAGCGGCCAATCCAGGGCGATCGANNCGATCGAACCAGGGGCGATCGGCCCTCAGGGGGAATTGGCGAGGGTTCCGCCGAAGGGGTCACCAGTTCCGTTTGGGGCACTTTGGCCACCACCGAGGGCAACAGGTCATCCCCTTGGAAACTATTGGGGTGATTGGGGTTGGCGGCGGGCGAAACCTCCAATTCCCGATCGAGCGGTGGACTAGGAACCATCACGGGGCGGCGCAGGCGGGCTGGATCCGGCACGAGTTGGCGCGTGGCTCCAATTTGCACCAGGCTGATGGTGGCGTTGTCATGGCCATTGTGCTGATTGGCAAGGGCAATCATTTGGGCCACGGTTTGACCGGGATCCCCTTGGCCCCAACGCACCGGGAACTGGTCACGCCACGATCGCTCGATCAGGTCAAAATCGCTCACCCCATCGGAGCAGAGGATGATCGCGCAATCCTCGTCCAGCACCATGCGGCGCACGCTGGGATAAAGTTGCTCAGAATTGCCCATGCCCAAGGCCTGTACCAGGGCCCCGGCGGCGCTGATTTGCAACAAATCTCGATAGAACCCGAGACCCAAACGGGTTTCGCGGGTAGCCAGGTCATCATCCAAGGTCAAGGCATAGCAGCCCGTGGGCGTGATTTGATAAGCGCGGCTATCGCCCACATGGGCAATGTAAAGCCATCGATCGATCACCAGGGCCAAAACCACCGTGGTGCCCATCCGTTGGCGCTCGGCTCGCCCCTCCTGCACATTGCGTTGGGTAATGACGGCATTGGCCAGCCCGATCGCCCGCAGCAGGGTGGCATTCACCAACTCAGGACTCGGGGGGGCTTGGGCGGCGGCTTCCACAAAGGGCACTAACTCGGTGGTGAGCTGTTCGATCGCCCAACGGGAAGCCACGTCCCCGCCCTCATGCCCCCCTAGCCCATCGCAGACGATCGCCAAGCCCAACCGCTGCCCTCGGGTCTGATCTTGGCTGAAGGGATAGCAAGCATCTTCATTGCGCGATCGGCTTGGCCCCGGGTCGCTCAGGCTGGCCACGGCCAGCTCCACGGGCGCATCCTGGGCCGCCACTTGGGTAATGAGCTGCTCCAAATTCGCCACCAGAGTCGGCGGATCGCAATTACCCAACGCCACCTGTTGCAACAGGGGCGACACCAAAGATTCCAAGGCCGGATGGGGCCGCAGCCGTTGCACCCACCAGCGCCCCCACTCGGCCCAACTGGGCGATCGCCCCGCATTGTCCTTCAGGGCCAACAACCGCACCCAGCCGCTCCCCACCCGCAGCCGCTCCGGCTCCAACAGGGTGGCAGTGACCCCCGCGTCTTGCAAGGGTTCCCAGAGCCGCGCCACTTGCCAAAGCCAATTCAGTTGGCGCAGGGGTGTGGCCTTGGCCCATTGATCAACCAACTTTGGCAGCAGGGATCCATCGGGGCCGATCGGGGCCCCTTCAAGCAACAAAATGGCTTCCCGGCTAAAGTTCGACTGTTTGACAACGCCGTAAATTTGGGGCACTTGGGGCCGATGCTCCACCAGCCGCAAATAGCTGAGAAGCAGGCGCGTCACCTCCCCAGGCACTTCGGGCACTTGGCCTGGCTTGCCGTCCAAAAAGCGCCGATCTCCCAAGTAGTAGTAGCGATTGGCGAGCCAAGTGCCGGGAGCCAGTGACCGCAGGTCGGATCCAATCCCGTAGAGGTATAGATGCAGCAGCGGAGCACCACAGGCAGCACAGACCTTGGCCGAGGCGGGATTCCCGTGACCGCAGTGGGAATTACTGCATTCGATCGACCCGATCGGCACCGTCATAGCTCCTCAATTGCTGCTCCCTAACGGGCCGTTAAGGGCGCAAACTCCGTCAGAATGCCATACATTGCCCAAATGGCCATCGGTCGCAGGTAGGTACTGGCCCGGAAGGTGTTTTGAGCCGTGATAGCCTCCGGCGTTCGGAATTGCAAACCCCCGCTATAGATTTGGTTCACAACGGCGGCGGCCACTTCCATGGCTTCCTGCCGGTAGCCCATTTGCAACCAAAAGGCCGCTAGCCCAAAGTTAATTCCTGTCCAGACTTCCAGGGGGTGGGTGGCCTTCGGGTTTTCGGGGGAACCATCGGGCAACACGCCGTTGGCCACCCCTAGGTTAGGCAGGTCGTGGGGAATGTTCCACCCCAGTTCCCGGGCCCGATCGCTCCGACAGAAGGCGTTGAACTTGACGAAACAGGAGTCATAAACCGTCTCGATCGTCCTGCGAACGGCGGCGCTGTCCACCACATCCGGCAGTCCCAGCAATCGGGCATAGAACTGACCACAAAGCTGATCCGCCATCACCACGTCGGAACCGCTGCCGGTGTCGAGGCGATAGGATTGCCCGTTCCAGAGGGCCAGATGATAAACCGATCGGGCTTGGGTGAGCCAGTCTTGGTAGGTGGCCAGGGTGGCCGCCAAGCGGGAGCGATCGAGGGCGGCGCGGGCCCGGTCTGATTCATAGGTTAAATCATCCAAATCCGCTTCCAGCAGCACTTGCCCGATCGCGATCGCCGCTTCCAAGGCCGCAATCCACAGGCCGCCGCAGTAGGCACTCACGCCCACCAGTCGCCAATCATCAAAGGTTTGGTCGGGTGCGCCGGAGTTTTCGGGAATGCCGTCGCCGTCTTGGTCAAAGGTTTTTAGGTAAGCGAGCGATCGCTCCACCGAATCCCAGCAGTCCACCAAGAATTGCTGATCGCTGGCCCCCGTGAGTTGATAGTCCCGGTAGACCTGCAACACGAAATCGCAGGGTAAATCCTTCCACAGGTTGCAATCCTGATAGCTGGTGTAGTTGGTGGCTTCCCAGGGATGTTCGTTCGGTGCGCCCAAATCATGGGGGGTGGCATCGGCAATCTTCCGAACCGCCGCCGCCCGGTTATAGCCAATGATTCGAGGGGTGGCATCGGCCGTGGGAATTGCCCGCGCAAAGGCTCGCATCACGGCCTTTTCCAGCTCGGGCCACAGCAACAGCAGCCCAAAGGAACCATAGAGCCGCACATCTAAACTTTCATACCAGCGGTAATCCAGACATTCGGCCACGGCGAATTGGCCCTTGGGATCTCGCTCATCGGCGGCACTCCAAACGGTGGCCCCAGCCGTCAGGTCGTATAGCTCATTGAGAAGGCCCATTTTGAACCAATCGGGCCAGTCGGGGCGATCGAGTACGGGTTTTTGCCAGGCAATGATCCCTTCGCGCCAGGCATCGTAATGCTTCAGGGCGGTGCGGGCGATCGACCAGGCCCCTTGACCATTGCGCCCGAAAAAGTCCGTGTAGCGCCGATAGTAGGTCACGCCGGCCTTGAATTCCGTGGTGGGAAAGTCCCAAGCCAAGATGAAGGGAATTTTGCGGGTTTTGCCGGGTCGGAGGGTGAAGCGAACGGCGATCGCCGCGCCAATCCGTTCACCGGCCTTGGCGGGCCGATCGTCGCTTTCGTCGGACAGGTCACCCGATCGGGAAAAATCGCGCCACAGATCCGAACCATCGCCGGCCGGATTCCAGCGGGTGTGGTGAAACACCTCCACCGCCGGGTTTTGCACCGTCATCAAGGCCCATTGGCCCATCCCTTCGGCCAAAGGGCGATCTCCCGAATCAATCAAGCCTTCCAAGTTCAGGAGCGTGCAGCCCACCCGCGAGAAATCTTCAATCCAGCGGTTAAAATTACCCTCGCTCTCGCCCCAACGGGGTTGATATTCATACTCGGGGCTGCCGTCGTCCCGCACCGTAATTTCGGGATTCTTGAGGGCATTGGTGAACCAACCCACCGTGTTTTCCCAACTGAGCAAAATACTGACCGTAATGGGGCGATCGGTGGGGTTGTGGGCCGTCCACTCAAACACCGCCACGGGATAGCTGGTTTCTTGGTAGTTGCCCGCCAAAATCGGTGAAAACTGTTCGCAGGTGAGGTGGGTCTGCAACACGTTTTCGTAAGTAAACCAACTGCGCGGGTAGAGCGCCGAGTAAGTGCCCGTTGAGCGCTCGGCCGTGGAAGCGGGATACCAAGCCCAATCCCCCAGACTGCCATCGGCGGGTGGTTCGCTGCTGAGGGCATAGGTTCGGGGTAAGTCGCCCTCTGCTTGCTCAAAAACCGCAAACTGACAGCCGGGCAGGTTGGCAAACACATGCTCCCCGCCGTCCATGTGCCAAAAGTTAAATTCACCCCGGGGAGATCGACCCAAGGAGCCGGCCCCAAACCCACCCAAGGGCGCACCATGCCAGGGGCCATCGTCCAAATTGCTGGTATAGCGGACGGTGTAAGGACGTTCCCAACCAAGGCCGATCGGGCGGCTCCAAGCGCATGGGGGGATCGACCCGGCGGAGGGGTGACCGGTGGGGGGCG
>NZ_LIRO01000082.1:0-4215 GCF_002742025.1 Limnothrix sp. PR1529 | reverse complement strand
CTGTCATTCAACACTTCTGGTAGCTATTATCTTTCAGATTAATTTTTAGAGATTATTACAGTTGCTTAAGGCGTTTACGCTGCTCCGCAATGAATTGATCTCGATCTGCGCGAGAAGCTCCGTCTACCTGAATTTTCGATAGTATGGAACCATCAAATCGGCTTTCTGATACTAACAGCCCCAATTTATCTGTTAGCTCTGGCAAACGAAATTCAGCACGCTCAATCGAATTTGTAATATTATTACCCACATTCCAACTTTGACTTGTTGATTTGTTTTCAGGATCATCTAGGGTCAGCTCAATCCAGTTCTGATTATTATCATTCACAAGCTTTCCTCGTAGTTTTTGTGGTCCAGTGTGAGGTTTAAATGAAATGATTTGATCGCCACCACTATTCAAATTTATTTTGAGAATTCGTTGGTAAATTGCTTCAATTTCGACATTAATTTCGACATTTTGGTTGCTCGGTGAAGCCTCGTCTTTTTTGGGCTGAAATTCTGGCAGCCAGTCCATCTTATTTGTTACATCCATCAGTGCCTGAGGCTGAATCAATAGTTGTAATTTTGAATTCCAAAGTTTCTTATCAGTCACAAATATTGGCATCTTGATATTCGGCACATCTTGACACAGTCTCTCCAACTGTTTTGTATCATTTTTCACCATCAGTTCCTGCGAAGCAGATTGATTGGTAGTGAATAGGATTACTTGGTGATCAAGTAACTCTTTAGATTTTAAAGCATCATCCAACTTAGTGAGTGAAGCCACTACCTGTTCATGACTTCCAGCAAAGATCACATAGATTGGTAGTTGTTTTTTACTGTTAGGGCTAGTGCTGCGAATTTGCAAATTAGTCCCAGTAGGACCTTCGTAAGGAGTCAGTATTGACAAAATCCCAACTGCTCGTGGCGGTCTTCCTTTAGAAGAAGATTTTGGATTTAAAAATTCTCCAAGTTTTTCCTTAATCAATTGAAACGTCCAATATTCAGAATTTGCCACTCCATCGTTTTCTGCCAAATTCAAATCGGTAATAAAAGCCAAGGCAGGAGAATCGGAGCTGAAGTTCTGAAGTTGACCTAACCGATTTGCTCCATCTGGTAGACTGGTTCTTGGTTCTTTTTTCTGAAATTGCATTCCTTCTAACTGTTTCAAAATCACATCAAATGGTGAACCTGCAATATCGAAGCCCGGAGTAACTCGATAACGGGGATCTTCGGATGCTTTGGATAGGCTATAAGTTCCGGGTATAAATAGATTGATTCTATAGTCATCAGATGGCTTACTCTTTTTAGACACCGGCAAATTACTATTCTCTGCTTCTGAGGCGCTCTGTTTTTCATGTGGACATATAGGAACATGGGCATAGGCATGAGTAGTTTTTCCGCATCCTTGAATATCATTACAAATTTCAATTGAATCGGTACAACCGCCAACGGAGACGACACCTAGTAAGAGAAAAGTAACGGGTAATACAAAATTGATTTGTGGTTGCATCTTTTTACCGCTTCACATTGTGATCATGCATAGGATATCGTTATTTGGGTCATTACACAAGAAGATATTGAATAACAACATGCTAATTTTAGCGATTACCACACAAAGCTTTTGTAACAAATGCTATTGTATTGATACTTTCCGTGATACAAATCAAGAATTATAAAATTTCAAATTAATTTGTACTCAGAACATTGACCTTGCTTTCTCAGAACATTGACCTTGCTTTCTTTGTTAGGCTATATAGGCCAAAGCCCATGGGCTGCTCGACAAAGCCTGCGCCTACCTCAAACCCTACCTGACCAACCCCGATCGCCCAGAACGCAAAACCCCCAAAGTCTGCGACTATCCCCCATCACCCTAACCCCATTGCTATCTTGAACTCACCCCCATTTCCCATCCCATGACCCCTTGCTAAATTCTGATGGAAACTGTCTCAAACCTTTTCAAAACTCAACCTTCAGCACTTCCTCAAATCATTCCCACCGAAACCCTAAAACTCCTCTTAAAAACCTTTAAAGAACAGAAAGGTGAACATTTTCACCTAACAGCTTTAGGATATTTTGGTTCCTATGCTCGTGGGGAAGCTCGCCCCGATAGCGATGTTGATATCGTCTTCCAAACAGACTACCCCAACCTCCTCGCCACCGTCGCCTTACAACTCGAACTCACAGAACTCTTGAACCGCCCCGTTGATATTCTTCGCTACCGACCAAGCCTTAGTCCGCGCCTAAAGACTCGCATCGATCAAGAAGCGGTTTATGTCTAAATGCTTGGACTCAGAAATTTACTGGCCCACACTTATTTTGATGTTGACGAAGCTCAGATTTTTAACACCTGTCACCATGACATTCCAGAGCTAGTGACCACGGTGCAAAAAATGATCCAAGACTCCCAAGGCCAAGACTGAGCCAGACGGCCGGCATTGCTAGACTCTAGCGAGATCGGCTGATCAGCACGAAATTTTGATCCAGTGGGCTAGCCGCTGGGCCTTATCGATCGCCCCCCAAGAACCGATTACTTGGTTTGGATCTCGTCGAACAAGGTGATGGAAGGGCGATCAAGCGGGTTCAGAACGCCATTAAAGCAAGGTGGCATGGTTCAGCTCAGAACTCAAATTCCGTCCGGATCCCCATCATCACGCCACACTTCCAGATCCAAATCGTTGAAATATAGCAAGGCGCTTTGAATTTGAGCGTTGGAACCGCTGAGTTCTAAGTCAAACCAACCATCGCTCTCTTGGTCAGATCCCAGCAGGGCCGCCAGCACATTCACCGTCAGCCCAAACCGGGAAATGATGGTGGAAATGACGGGATCAGGGCGATAGTTACTGGGCACACGGATGCGCACCCGGACTTGCGATCGATGCCCCGGTTCTGAGTCGATCGGGGAATTCGTGACCGGAGAATTGGTGTGGATGGGGTCAGTCATCGGATTGCCTCCCGTCCAAAATCGGGATTGTGGGAATGGTGCGGGGCGATCGCGCTGGAGCCGTTGAGATCCATGGGCGATCGCCCCCCAAAACCTATTTCTTGGTTTGGATCTTGTCGAAAATGGCTCCATCGGCAAAGAACTGCTTTTGGACGGCATCCCAACCACCCAGTTCCTTAACCGTGAAGAGTTTGGTCACCTTGCCAAAGCGATCGCTAAACTGCGCTTCAATGGCCGGGTCGATCGGGCGGAACCCTGCTTCCGCAAAGGCTTTTTGGGCTTCGGGGGTGTAAAGGAACTTCACGAAGGCTTCCGCTACCTCCCGAGTACCCCGTTTGTCCACCACCTGATCCACCACGGCCACGGGGCTATCGATCGAAATATTCGTCGCCGGAACCACGTAATCGACCTTTTGGCCTTTGGCTTGGGCCAACAGCAGTTCGTTTTCGTAGTTAATCAGCACATCGCCTTGGTTTTGCTTCAAAAACACGTCCGTGGCTTCTCGCGCATCCCGGGGCAAAATCGGCACATTGGCATACACCGACTTCACGAAGGATTCCGCCTTCTCCGGCGTGCCGCCCGTTTGGGTCACCGCGCCCCACAGCACCAGGAAGTTCCAACGGGCCCCGCCCGAGGTTTTGGGGTTGGCGGTAATCACCTTCAAACCCGGTTTGGCCAAGTCGGGCCAATCTTTCACGCCCTTGGGGTTGCCCGGCCGGGTCACCAGGGCCGCCACGGACTTGTGCACGATCGCGTCGTTCGGCGCTTCCTGTTGCCAACCGGGTTCAATTAACTTGGCCTTTTCAATTTTTTCCACATCCTGACCCAATGCCAGGGCCACCACATCCGCTTCCAAACCATCGATTACGGCACGGGTTTGGGAGCCAGAACCGCCATAGCTTTGGTTAATTTTGACCGTTTGGCCCCGTTCTTTTTGCCACTTTTCGACAAAGAGCGGAATGATTTTTTCATAGGCCGATCGGGTCACGGCATAGGACACCAAGGTAATTTCGATCGGTTCGTTATTGGCAGCCGATGCGTTGGCCGCTGGTGTGCCCGTCGCGGGCGAGCTACCGGCAGCCGGGGAGCCGTTGGCGTTGGGATTGTTGGAGCCAGTGCAGGCGGAAATCATCCCACTCGCGAGCAAACCCATGCCCAAGCAGGCAAGCAGGCGGCGGCGGCTGGGGCGATTTAAGCGAAAAGGCACAGTCACGATGCAAAACTCCTTGCAATTAACCCTGTTTAAGCGTGGGTCGCAGGGTGGGGTAAAAAAATCGGGGGTGGGGTGATTG
>NZ_LIRO01000018.1:0-7273 GCF_002742025.1 Limnothrix sp. PR1529 | reverse complement strand
CTTTGATTGTCCAAGGTCCGGCGGGGCAAGCCTTGGCGGTGCCGGAACGGGCCCGGCCCCGGGCCTTTGTGGAACTGTTGGCCGCCCGTTCGGGCCATTTGTCCAACCAGCCCCGCCCCGCGGCCAGCCCACCCCCCACCCTCAGCCAAATTCAGCAGTTAGCGCGCGATCGCCGCTTGACCTTGGTGGAATACACGATCGGCCAGCGATCGCTCCACATTTGGGTGGTGAATCCCCAGGGAAACGTGACCCTCCGCACGGTAGCGATGGCGGGAGCCTCGGCCGAAGCCACCCTGGCTACCCAAATTCAAGAGCTGCGGCGAACCCTGCCCCAAGGACAACTGCTGGCGGCAGAGTTACGCCGTCAACTGAACGGGCTGCATCGGCAACTGATCGCTCCGATCGCGGACTTGTTGCCCACAGATCCCCAGGAACCGGTGGCGATCGTGCCCCAAGGGCTGCTGTTTTTAGTGCCCTTTGCCGCTTTGCAAGCTGAGGATCGTCAGATGCTGCTCGATCGCCACAGTTTGTTTCTCACCCCTGCGATCGATGTGTTGCGGTTGCAATTTGCCGAAACCCCGCCCGATCGCCCCTTAGCATCCGATGTGGTGGTGGGGGTCGATCGCGCGGCCCTGGTGGTGGGCAATCCGGTGATGCCGGCCGTGCCTCCCGTTTGGGGAGCGGCCCCCAGTCCCCTGAGCAATTTACCCGGGGCCGAATCGGAAGCGCGCCAAGTGGCCCAACTGCTTCAGGTCAAGCCGCTGTTGGGGGCCCAGGCCACCAAAGGCGAAATTTTGGATCGGATTACCCAAGCGCGCCGAATTCATCTGGCCACCCATGGTTTGTTAGATGACTTGGGTAATTCGGGAATGCCCGGGGCGATTGCCCTTGCACCGGCTGCCGGTGATGACGGCCTTCTCAGTGCCGGTGAAATTATGGAATTGCGGTTGGCGGCGGAACTGGTGGTGCTCAGTGCCTGTGATACGGGGCGCGGCCGAATTACTGGCGATGGGGTGTTGGGGTTGTCTCGTTCTTTTTTGGCGGCGGGGGCCGATCGGGTGGTGGTGACCCTTTGGAAAATTCCCGACGAACCCACCGCAATCCTGATGGGCCATTTTTATGCAGCGCTTCAGCAGGGTAGTTCGCCCGTGGCGGCCCTGCGCCAAGCCATGATCCAAACCCGCGATCGCTACCCCAACCCGTTCCAATGGGCTGCTTTCACGGCCGTGGGTCGGCCCGACTGAAGATTGAGCATGGGCCAGCCCTAGTCTTCTAGGTTGAGATTGACCGAGAAGGTCAACACCGTTTCATCAACGCCCTTCAGTTCCAAGGGCCCCACTTTTTCGATGTCGTTTTCATCCAAATAGTCCGCCACGGCCGCCGACACCAAAACCGTGCCCGGTCGGGCCGCTTGCTGAATCCGAGAAGCGATGTTCACGCAGGGGCCAATGGCCGTGTAGTCCGATCGCTCCGCACTGCCAAACATGCCCACCACCGCCGTGCCCTGATGAATGCCGCAGCGGAACCGGACGGGGGGAATGGCCTGCTCGCCCCAAACCTGATTCAGTTGGTGCAGTCGTTCGGACATTTGACGCGCGGTGCGCACGGCCCGCTGCACCTGCTCGTTGGGGGTGGCTTCCTCGGGCGCACCGAACAGCACCAAAATCGCATCGCCCATGAACTTATCGATCGTGCCGCCGTTGGCAAAGGCAATGTGGGTCATTTCCGACAGGTATTCATTCAGCAGCTCGGCCACCTTGCGCGATCGCACCGTGTTCGAGAGCTGCGTGAAGCCCACAATATCGCTGAACAACACCGTAATGAGCCGAGGCTCCGGTTGCAAGTCCAACATCAACTCGCCCGCGGCCGCCTTGTTGACCAAGGATCCCGGCAAAAAGCGCCGCAACACCGATTCAGTCAAGTAGGCATTCAGTTCCGAAACCTTGCGTTCATTGGCCTTGAGGGCGATCAGGTTATGGACTTCCGCCAGCAATTCCCGATCGTCAAAGGGCTTGGCCAGATAGGCATCTGCGCCAATTTCTACCCCTTCAACCCGGGTGTCGGCATCGGCCTTGGCCGTCAGCAAGATAATTGGCGTGCCCTGGAGGGCTTTGTCTTGGCGCACCTGCCGAATCAGGTCTAACCCGGAAACCCCCGGCATCATCAGATCGGTCAAGATCAGATGGGGTTGGTATTGCTCGGCGGCGGCGATGCCTTCGGCCCCGTTGCGGGCCACAATCACCCCGTATTGATTCCGGCGCAAAATGCTGCTGACATAGCTCCGCAGGTCGGGGTTGTCGTCCACCACCAGCACCAATGGTCGATCGCCCAAGTCCTGCGGTTCCGGATCCGGCAATGGATCGTTGGCGCGGGTGGCGGCATCATGCTCCAGCAATTCGGCGGCCAGGTCTGCCAGCTCGATCGCGGCGCGGCTGCCTTCGATCGCCACCGGTTGCTCGATCGTTCGATCGGGCGGCAGGTGGGTGGAACCCCGGTCTAACCAAACGGAGAAAGTTGCCCCCTGGCCATAGTCCGACTCCACCGTCACCCGCCCGCCATGGAGTTCCACCAACTCCTTCACCAGGGCCAGGCCCAGACCCGTGCCCTCGTAACCCCGACTCACGGAACCTTCGGCCTGGCGGAACCGTTCAAAGAGGTGGGGAATTTGGTCGGCCCGAATCCCGATCCCCGTATCGCTCACTTGCAACAGATAATGCTGCCCCGTGGCTTCCACCGTGACCGTGATTGTTCCGCCGCGCGGCGTGAACTTCATGGCATTGGAGAGCAGGTTATAGAGCACCTTATCGAAGCGCTCGCTGTCTAGATAGGTATCGGGGCAGGGGGTGAGGTTGGCCACCAGGGCGATCTCCTTGCGATCGCAGTAGGGGCGGAAGGATTCCAAAATATAGCGGGCAAACTCCGCCAAATCGCAGGGGCGGAAGGTGGGCTGCATTCGGCCCGCATCCACCCGCTGCAAGTCCAGCAGTTGATTCACCAACCGCAACAGCCGCCGCGAGTTCCGTAGGGCCACGTCGGCCTGCTCGTAGGGCAAGCCTTGTTTTTGATTCACCGCCGCTTCCAGGGGCCCAATCATCAGGGTCAGGGGCGTACGGAACTCGTGGGAGATGTTTTGGAAAAATTCGGTCTTTTGCCGATCGAGCGCCAGCAGTTGTTCCGCCTGTTGGCGAGTGGTTTGGTAGAGGCGCGACTGTTGCACCGCGATCGCCGCTTGGACGGCCACCGCTTGCACCAGCTTGATTTCCGTGCGTTTCCAGGGGCGGGGATTGGCCTGGCGCAGGGAAATGCTGCCGATGATTTTTCCCTCCGAAAGCAGGGGAACCACCAACAGGGCCCGGGCCTGCTGCTTCAGGGGCAAGCTGGCGGAGAGGCTGCTTTCGTGTAGGTCATCGAGGGCGATCGGCTGTTGGGTGTCGATCAGTTGTTGCAAAACGGGGTTGCTGACGATCGGGGCGATCGAGCGGGGCAGGGGTTCATGTTGCCGGGCCGCCGCCACCGGATCCACCTGCTGGGGACTCCAAGACCAATCGTGATGATTGCCGCCCAAGGGCGGAACCTCATCAAACCCCACACATTGCACATACTCATCGTCCTTGGTCCAAAGGGAGAGGGCGCAACCGTCGGACTTCAGGGCCTGGCGTAACTGCTGGGTGATCGTGGCAAAGATGGTTTTGGGTTCCAGGCTCGATCGAATGGCCGTGGCGATCGCGTTCACCAGGGCTTCTTGATCGGCCAGGGCCCGCACCCGATCGTAGGCCCGCGCTTGGGCCAGGGCCAAAGCCGCCTGATCGGCCACCGCCACGGCCAACTGCAGATCTTCCTCGCTCCAGGGCTGCACCGTTTCGCAGCGATGGAGTGCCATCACGGCCATGGCTTCCCCGCGATAGACCATCGGCACGATCGCACTCGATCGAATGCCCAACCGCTCAAAGGCCGATTGTCGCCCTTGCCAAACCGGTTCCGAGGTTTGCAGCCGCTGATCCGTGGCCGCATCATCCACCGACGTGGCCGACTCCACTAGCCAAACCGTTTCCCGCAAACTTTCAAAAATCGTTTCGATCGACTGCTGAGTCACCGCCGTGGGATCGCTCGACCAATGGACAAACTGCTCATTGGTCAGGTGGCCATCTTCCACGGGCCGCAACAAACAGCAGTTTGACTGCAAGGCCTGGCCCACCGCCTCCACGATCGTTTGCAGCATCGTGCGCGAGTCCATGACACTGCGCACCGTGGTGGAAACCTCGTTGAGCAATGACTCTCGCCGCAGGGCTTGGCGCAACTCCCAAGTGCGCGATCGCAACACATTGTGAGTTTCCACCGCCTTGCGCACCGAGGCCTTCAGATCCTCGTCATCCCAAGGCTTCGTGACGTACTTAAACACCTTGCCGGAGTTGATGGCCTCCACCAGGTCATCCACATCCGTGTAGCCGGTGACAATAATCCGCATCACGTCCGGATATTGCTCGGCCGTCAAACTCAAAAATTCCGTCCCACTCATCAGCGGCATTCGCTGATCCGAGATGATGACGGCCACGTTGGGGTCTTTGGCCAAAATGTCCAAGGCTTCTGGGCCATTGTTGGCCCGCAAAACCTGGAACTCTCGATGCAGCGTTCGGTAGAGCAAATCGAGAATATCGGCTTCGTCGTCAATGACCAGGACTGTGGGCTTGGTCATCATGGGGCTTGCCCCCCAGCCCCGATCGGGTTGCAACCCAGGCTGTGGTGCTGGAGAAACTGCGGGCCAAGTTGCCGTTGGGAGTGAAGAAGCATCCATTGTGGGAGCAAAGAGCCGGCCATAGCGCCCTAGCGCGGGATGATGGGGAGTTGAAATGCCAAAGGGCAACGAACAACTGGTCGATCGCTTCAGCCAACGAATGGTAAGGGTTTAGGGCATTGGCGACTGCGAGTTTTCAGAACAGGTTACCCAGGGACTGATGCCGGATGGAGTAGGACTCAGACCACCGATCAGGCTCTTGGCGAATTTTGATGACCTATTGTAGTTCGGAGCGCCGCTGACTGGCTTCCTTCCCACTCGGCCTCGATCGGCTTTGTTCCGTGACCCAGTAAGGACTCAATGTTCCTTACGCCCTTTGCGGAACGAACTCCGGATGCGACTGTGGGAGGTTCACCGGGTGCATGGGGATGGTGAGTCCCGATCGCCCTGCAAAAGTCCCTGAAAACAGCCCTTAACCCCCACTGATCCGAAAGTTACGCCGGAATGCACCCTAAATTCTCAAGCTTTGAACCATCTTGCAAGGGGTTGGCTCCCATGGGCCCCAGGTCGATCGCCCTATTCCCGATCGATTTTTAACACGGCCATGAACGCAGACTGGGGCACATCCACTGTGCCGATCGCCTTCATCCGCTTTTTCCCTTCCGCTTGCTTCTTCAGCAATTTCTTCTTCCGGGAAATATCACCGCCATAGCACTTGGCCAACACATCCTTGCGCAGGGCGGGGATCGCTTCACTGGCCACGACTCGCGAGCCGATCGTGGCCTGGATTGGCACTTTGAACTGATGGCGCGGGATCAACTCCTTCAGCTTTTCCACCAGGGCCCGGCCCACGTAGTAGGCCTTATCCCGGTGGACGATCGCGGAGAGGGAATCCACCCGATCGCCATTAATCAGCACATCCAGCCGCACCAGCGGATTTTCCCGGTAGCCAATCAGAGAATATTCCATGCTGGCATAACCGCGTGATCGCGACTTCATTTGATCAAAAAAGTCCGTTACCACCTCCGCCAGCGGAATTTCGTAGATCAAGGTTGTCCGGCCCTGGGTCAGGTAGCGCATATCCACAAACACCCCGCGCCGCGTTTGCGATAGCTCCATCAACGTCCCGACAAAGCTTTCGGGCGTGATCATTTCCACCTTCACGTAGGGTTCTTCGATTGTTTCGCGATATTGCGGCTCCGGCAGCTCGCTGGGATTGTCAATCATCACCACCTCACCATCAATTTTGGTGACGCGGTAAACCACCGAAGGCGCGGTGGCGATCAGATCCAGGTTATATTCCCGCTCCAGCCGCTCTTGCACAATTTCCATATGCAGCAGCCCCAGGAAGCCGCAACGGAAGCCAAACCCCATGGCGCTGGAGGTTTCTGGCTCGTAGCTGAGGGCCGCATCGTTCAAACGCAGGCGATCGAGCGCTTCCCGCAGCTCGCCAAACTGATCGGAATCCGTCGGAAACAGCCCACAAAACACCATCGGTTTGGCTTCGGTGTAACCGGGCCAAGGTTCCGTCGCCGGTTTGCTGACCAGGGTGATGGTGTCGCCCACCCGCGCATCGCCCACGGCCTTAATCGAAGCGGCTAAGTAGCCCACTTCTCCCGCGTGTAGCTCATCGATCGGGCATTGATTCGGGGCCAACACGCCCAATTCATCAATTTCGTATTCCTTACCGGAGGCCATCAGGCGCACTTTGTCGCCCTTTTTCACTCGGCCATCCATGACGCGGAAATAAACAATCACCCCCCGATAGCTGTCGTAATAGCTATCAAAAATCAGGGCCCGCAGGGGTTTGTCTACGGTGTCCGCTGGCGGGGGCACTTTTTGGACGATCGCTTCCAAAATCTCGCGGATCCCGATCCCTTCCTTGGCCGAGGCGTGAATGGCCTCGCTGCAATCCAGGCCGATCGTGTCTTCAATTTCGCCAGCCACCCGATCGGGTTCTGCGCCGGGCAGGTCGATCTTGTTCAAGACCGGCACAATTTCCAAATTATTTTCCAAGGCCAAGTAAACGTTAGCCAGGGTTTGGGCTTCCACCCCTTGGGACGCATCCACCACCAGCAGGGCCCCTTCGCAAGCGGCCAAGCTGCGGGACACTTCGTAGGAAAAGTCCACGTGACCGGGCGTATCAATCAGGTTGATCACGTAGTCGTTGCCGTCTTTGGCCCGGTAGTCCATCCGCGCCGCTTGCAATTTAATGGTGATTCCCCGTTCCCGTTCCAGTTCCATGTTGTCGAGGAACTGTTCTTTCATGTCGCGCGCGGCCACTGTGCCCGTATCTTGCAGCAGGCGATCGGCCAGGGTCGATTTACCGTGGTCAATGTGCGCCACGATCGAGAAGTTACGGATGCGCGAAACGGGAACGTCGGTCATAGGAGCGGAACGGTAGGGCAAACGGGGAAAGGAAGCCAACCGCATTGTAACGAATTCCATAGCGTCTAATTCGCCTTGGCGCTCTGGATTGTTTGGGGCCAATGGGGCAATCGGGCTTTCGGCATGGATCGCGATCGGGCGGGGGCGATCGGG
>NZ_LIRO01000025.1:0-49529 GCF_002742025.1 Limnothrix sp. PR1529 | reverse complement strand
GAATTGGGGCGTTGCGGAAGGGGTGGGGGTGTTGCGTCTAGGGGCCCAAGCACCACATTCAGTTAGGAGGGCGCTGGGTTGGTCGCTGTAGGCACTCATGCAGTCGATCGTGATCCTCGATCGATTGGCGGAGTTGTAGCGACTGGCCGGAACACCGGTGCTGGTGGCGGCGGAGCCACTGCCACGATTGGGGTTGCTGCTAGGGCCGCTGGCGGAATTGGGTTGGCTGGGCGGCGGCCCGCCGGAGTTGCCGCTGCCGGGCGAGGGCGTAATCGGTTCTTCGAGGTTGGGAGCCTGGGCGTTGGGGTTGCGGCAACGGGCCAGGGCATAGGGATCATTTCCCGCGCGGCGCATACAGTCCAACAGGCCGGGACTTTGGGCCTGGGCGGTGGGTGTGCCCAAGGTCACAAGGGCCAACAGCCCGATCGCCCCTACACCCCTGGTGATCACGGTGGTGATCGCGAGTTGCCACTGAGAAACCATCGGTCGATCGAACACCATCGGCTCAAACCTCCAGGTAGTCGCACAGCCGATCCAGGGTTAAGGATGTTTCCAAAAGGTCGGCCATTCGATCGTACAACTGTTGCCGATGTTGTTGCCAGGATTGGGGGTTGGGGCGATGGGTGGTGATGCCGGCCAAGCGGGTCAGGGTTTGGCGCACCGCCGCCGACTCAAACAGACCATGGACATAGGTTCCCCAAACGCAGCCTTGGGCCGATCGGGCCCCTTCCGGTTCCGGTGGTTGCCCGATCGGCTCCAGGGTCAACAATGGATCGCAAGGGGCAATCGGGCGGGTTTGACCCATGTGAATTTCATAGGCTTGCCAGCGATCGAGTTGCGGAATGTCGTGCTGTGAGGTTGCACCGGCCTGGTTGGGCCAATGGGCCGTCACTTGGCGCACGGTTTTTTGTGGAAAATAATCCGTTTCCACCGGCAGCAGACCCAACCCCGCCATCTCGCCCGCGGCCCCCGCAATGCCCGTGCGATCGACCAGCGATCGGCCCAACATTTGATAGCCCCCACAAATGCCCACCACCGGTACACCCTGGGCGGCGGCCCGTTGAATGGCCGCTGCCAGTCCCGTTTCCTGGAGCCAAGCCAAATCCCGCAGGGTGTTTTTGCTGCCCGGCAACACGATCGCCCGGGCGGTGGCCAACTCGGCCGGCCGCGTCACCCAGCGTACCGCCACCCCTTGATCGATCGACCAAGGTTGGCTGTCTTGGGAATTGGACAAAAACGGAAACCGAACCCAGGCAATCACAGGGTGATCGCATTCCATAGGAGTCTCTTCGGCCGATCGACAGAGACTATCTTCGCTTTCCGGTTGCAACTCCGCCGCGTAGGGTAAGGTTCCCAAGTAGGGCAGGTGGGGCAAATGCTGCTGAAAATAGCGATCGGCATCGGCAAATAGCCGCAAATCGCCCCGAAACTTATTCACCACTAAGCCCAATCCCAAGGCCTGAGCCGATCGGGGCATCAGTTGGTAGGTTCCCACCGCTTGGGCGAAAATGCCGCCTCGTTCAATGTCGCCCACCAACAGCCAGCGCCCTTGGAGATGCTCGATCGGGCGCAAATTCACCAAATCCCGGTGCATCAAGTTCAATTCCACCGGGCAGCCCGCCCCCTCCAGCACCAACACATCACAGCGATCGCGCCAGTCCGCCAGGGTTTGCGCCACCACCTCCCACAGGCGATCGATATGTTGGTAATAGTCCGCCGCCGCAATATGTTCCCCGGCTTGGCCCAACAGCACCAACTGCGATCGGCTATTGCCCGAAGGCTTCAACAAAATGGGATTCATCTCCGCCACGGGCCGCAACCCGCAAGCCTCCGCCTGGGCCGCCTGGGCCCGCCCAATTTCGCCCCCTTCCAGGGTCACGAAGGAATTATTGGACATGTTTTGGGCCTTGAACGGCGCAACCCGCAGACCTCGCCGCCGCAACCAAGCGCAAAGGGCCGTGGTTACCCAACTTTTGCCCGCGTTGGAGGAGGTTCCTAAAACTGCGATCGACTTCATGGGTTCTGATTCGGGTCGAAATGCTGAGGGAAAAGGTCAAAACCCTTGCCCCTCAGCACTCTAGCGCTGGATTGGCGATTAAACAAAATCCTTCGCTTTGGTTGAAAGGGCAGATCCCAAATTGCCCGCCAACACCACCTCGTAGTTGTAGCTGCTGTTGGCCGATAATGCGCCACCGCCCACCCGTTGGGTCATGGAGGTTTTGTCGGGCCGGCGAGGGGCATAGGTGGAATCGGCCTGAACAATCACAGTCCCACCCGAGAATTGCAGCCCCTTGACCGTTAAGGAATTGGTTCGATCATCCGCAACACTGACCGTGCGCCGATCGTTGCGAGCCGTCAGGTAGGTGGCGTTTTGGATGTTGCCCGTGGCCAGGTCAACCTTGGCCAGAATGCTGACCCGGCTGCCACCGCCTCCGCCGGGACTGCCATCCGTGTAGCCGCGCAGCCAACCACTGCCCGTGAATCGGCTGTAGCCATTGCCCGGCTGAGTGCCCGTGGAGGTGAAGACGGCGTAGAGGTTGGAACCATCCCAAGCCAAACCCGTGCCCGTGCCGTCATCGTTGGTGGTTTCGTAGTCCGTGCGCACCCATCGTCTGACCCCGTTGTTAAAGCTCACCAGGATCGGATCCTTGTTGGCGGAGGTCACTTGGCGATAGCCGATATAGACGGTGGTGGTGCCGATCGTGACTTTGGGGCCGTTTTTCGCGGCGATCGCGGCTTCCGAGTCGTTGATTCCGAAGGTAACGGCGTTTTTCACCGAAGATTGCACACCGTTGCGAGGCACATTGATCGATCGGGGCAGATCTGGGGCGATTGCGGCGGCCTCCTCCTGAGGCGCTCCGGTCAGGGGATCCAGCGGGCGATCGGGGGCATCGGTTCCCGATCGACGACCAAGATGATCCCAATCCTGATTGAAATCGCCACCCGTTCCACCGCGCCTCAGGTTGCGATTTTGTCCCCAGGAATTCAACCAAAAATCATCACTGATCTGACCCAAATTAACCTGATCATTCACTCCAGCATCAACCGAAGAATGTTCAGGCCAATCAACTCCAGAAAGAAGCTGCTTTGTACTGAGAAATTCGGAAACGTGATCAATGTTTTTGATCTCAGAATTTTGGGTCTCAGAATTTTGGGTCTCGATCGCGTGATGGGTGCTGAAGCCGCCTCCGGAATTGTGAGCATGGGTGGGCAGAAAGTAGGATGCAACCCAACTGGAACCCATCGTCCAACGTGGCTCAATGCCTTGGCCCAGAACAGCCGTTGCCGAATTGGCCAAGCTTCCTCCCTCAAAATCAGTAGATGCCATCAAGAACTCCAGACGATCGTGAGCGGGCCCTGGCATCCTAGGCCTCAAATGAAATCTTTGGCCCGCGTGGACAGGGCAGATCCCAAATTGGCTGAGAGTACCACTTCGTAGTTGTAGCCCGTGCTGGCGGGCAGCGCACCATTGCCAACACTTTGGGTCATGGCTGTTTTGTCGGGACGGCGCGGCGCATAGGCCGAATCCGCTTGCACCAGCACATTGCCGCCCGTGAAACTGAGACCCCGCACAAACAGGGAGTTGGTGGTGTCGTCACCGAGGGTGGCGGTTCCCTTGTCATTGCGAGCCGTCAGGTAAGTGGCGCTTTGGATGTTGCCCGTGGTGGGGTCAACCTTGGCCAAAATCCCCACTTTGCCGCCGCCGCCGCCGCTGGGGCTGCCGTCTGTGTAGCCCGTGAGCCAGCCACTGCCCGTGAAGCGACTGAGGTTATTCCCCGGTTGGTTGCCGGTGGAGGTGAAGACGGCATAGAGATTGGAGCCATCCCAAGCCAAGCCCGTGCCTGTTCCATCATCGGCGGTGGTTTCGTAGTCGGTGCGTACCCAATTGCGCACGCCGTTGGTGAAGCTGACCAAGATCGGATCTTGATTGAGGGCCGACACCTGTTGATAGCCGATGTAGATGTTGGTGTTGCCGAGGGTAATTTTGGGGCCATTTTTGGCGGTGATCGCGGCTTCCGAATCACTGGGGCTGAAGGCAACGGCACTGGCCACGGAGGATTGCACCGGGCCACTGGTGGGCGTGGTGGTCGCGCTGGAGCCGCTGGCGGCGCTGTCGATGATGCTGATTGTGGCGGCGTTGATGCTGCCCAGTTGTCCGCCCGTGGGACTGCTGAGGTTGAGTTGGAAAGTTTCCGTTGGCTCGGCCAAACTGTCGTTCAGGATCGGGATCGTGAGGCTGGCGACGCTCTGGCCAGCGGCGAAGGTGAGCTGGCCGTTGATGGCGCTGTAGTCGAGACCGGCCAGGGCGGTTCCGTTGCTGGTGGCGTAGGTCACCGACAGGGGTTGGGACAGGTCGCCAGTCCGTCGCACGGGGATGGCGAGGGATCCGCCGGTTTCGTTGATGCTGTAGCTGTTGCCATCCAGGGAAACGGTGGGGCCGGTGGGGGTCGTGCTGCTGCCGCCGCCGCTGCCGTCGCGGATGATGAGGGTGGCGGTGGCTCGATCGAGCTGGGCCCCCACGGGATTCGACAACAGCAGGGCCACGGTTTCATCGGTTTCCGTGAGGCGATCGTCTGTTAGGGGAATTGAGATGGTTTTGCGGGTTTCGCCGGGAGCAAAGGCGATCGCGCTGTTCACGGGGGTGAAGTCTTGGTTGGGGGTGGCCGTGCCGCTGCCGGTGCTGAAGGTGACCTGGGCGGCGGTTTGCAGGTTGCCGGAACGCTCAATGGTAATCACGGCGTTGCGATCTGGCTCGTTGCCCACAAAGCCGCTGCCCAGGAAGCGCAGGATCGCGGTGTTGGCGTTCAGACTTTCTTGGGAAATCACGTTGCTGGCGCTGAAGCTATTGGGGTTGATGCCCTTGAGAACGGCCAGATAGCGGCCCGTCGCCCGATCGCGGACGATTGTGTCGCCGCTGTTAACGCCGATGCCAGCCGTGAAGTCCAAATCTTCAAACCGTTGACCGCTGGGCACGACCAGCCGATCGGCTCCTTCCTGCAAAAAATCCAAAATCACATCGGCCGAGGCGATCGAGCTGCCACCCGCCACCGCACTGATCAAAAACAGATCGGCCCCAGCGCCACCGGCCAGGGTGTCGGCTCCCAAATCCCCCGACAGCAGATCATCACCCAGGTCGCCCAGCAGTTGATCATCGCCCGCACCGCCCCAGAGGGTATCGGCTTCCTTGCCGCCGCGCAGTCGATCGTTGCCCTCATTGCCAAAGATCAAATCGCGGCCACGGTTGCCAGCCAATTGGTCATCGCCCGCTAGCCCCTGGATTTGATCATCACCATTCCAACCCAACAGCAAATCGCGACCAGCGCCCCCCGTGAGCGAATCGGCCGACTCGCTGCCAAAGTTGAAGCGGTTGAACCCGCCGCCCGGTTCGCGCCGTTCTCGAAATCCCGATCGCGCAAAATGTTCCAGGCCCGAAGTGAGTTGACCCCGCCCGATCGCCCCTTGCACATCGGGATTTTGGGCTAAATAGTTTGCTTCGTTGTAAAGCGGCAACACCGCTTGCAAAATTTCATAATCACCGCTGGGGCTGCGGCCTTCGCTGAAACCATGCTGTGAAAAATGTGCAAAGCCCGATCGCAGCAAATTACCGCTCACCGCAAGGTTCACATCGGGATTTCGGGCTAAATAATCCGCTTCACGATAGGCAAAACTCGCCACCTCAAAACCGGTGAAATCCATAGATCGGCTCCGTCTAGCAAAACTGATTCGCAGGGAAGGGTAGGAGCTGTCATCGCATTCACTGAATCCCTGATGCCGGTGCGATCGACCGTGGGCCCTGACCGCTGAAACCGGTTTTTCACGAAGGCTCCAGTTTTTGGCCTCCTGCCCTCGGATCAGGACAGGATCAGGATTGCGAGGATTTGATGACAGACCCTAACGTTTCTTTTCGAAAGTTTTCCTGAGAAACCGGAATTGCGCTCTGAAACTGAATTGGATGGTTTTTGGGGAATCAGAGGAGCTGTAAAAATAATGCAAAGGGGAATTTAATCAAGATGTCTAAAAAGCCAAAATGGCTATTTGCAAATTTCATCAGCAATTTCATCGATCAACAACGAAAAGGGGTCGAGATTCTATCGCTTTTTCGAGATGTTTTTGAGGCATCGTTGACCCATTTCTGATCAATCAATTTTCTGATCAATCAATTTTTGACCAACCTTAATGGAGCAGGGGCACGCCGATCGACATGCCCGATCGCTCTGGATTCAAATGCGAAATTGACGATGGGCAACTACTCGGCCCACTTCAACGCTGCTCAAAGACCATGATCACTGATGGTGAGGGTAGCGGTTGCCAAATCCAGCTCAGCTCCAACGGGATTGGACAGCAGCAGCATCACGGTTTCGTTGGGTTCCGTGCGCCGATCGTCTGTTAATGGGATGGTGATTGTTTTGCGGGTTTCGTCGGCCCCAAAGGCGATCGAGCCGGTGATGGGAGTGAAGTCTTGGTTGGGGGTGGCCGTGCCGCCGCTGGTGCTGAAGCTCACGCTCACGTCCGTTGTCGTGTTCACCGATCGCTCTAGGGTAATGGTCGCCTTGCCGTCCAGCTCAACGCCCAGAAAATTACCCTTGCTGAACCGAATCACGGCCGGGGTTGGAGCCAAGCTATCTTGGGACACCACATTGCTAGCGTTGAAGCTGCTGGGGCTGATTCCCTTCAGGATCACCCAGTTTCGGCCCGTCGCCCGATCGCGCACGATCGTATCGCCACTGTTGTTTCCCGTTCCGGCGATGAAGTCCAAATCTTCAAACCGTTGACCGCTGGGCAGCACCAACTGATCTGCCTCGCTGGTTCGGAAATCCAAAATCAAATCCGCTTGGTCGATCGCGCCCCCATCCGTCGCCATCCCAATCAAAAAGCGATCGGCCCCCAAGCCGCCAGTCATCGTATCAAGACCCAATTCGCCCGCGAGCCAATCGTCTCCCAAATCCCCCAGTAACTGATCGTTGCCGCTGCCGCCCCACAGGCTATCTGCCCCTTGTCCCCCTTGAATCCAATCATGGCCATCATCGCCCCATAGCTGATCACGGCCTTGGTTGCCCAACAGGCGATCGTCCCCATCCAAGCCGTGTAATTCGTCATCACCACCGCCACCTTGAATCCAGTCCCGGCCAATGCCCCCAAGAACCAAATCGGCGTTTTCGGTGGTTAGCTCCACACGATAAAAACCATCATTGGCGCTGCGGCGTTCCCGGGTTCCTGGGGCGATCGGGGGGATTAATTCACCGTTGGATGGGGAGACAGGCGTGGTGGCCAGAATTGCAGAATTGGCGACTAAATTGCTCGCTGCCGCATTGAGCAAGAAATCTGCTGTTGAAGCCGCTACTGAAACCGTTTCGGAAACAGAGTTTTCACTTCTAGAAACTTGGTTGACTGGGAAATTGTTGGATGCCAAGTGCCAGAAGCTGAATTTTGGGAAACTTGGGTTCGAGGAGCGGCTGATTTCAAACGTTTGCGCCCCAGAATTTGATTCTCGACAAGCAAAATTTGCCACACCAAACTCGTTAAAGTTCATGGGAAAACTCCGTCAGTCGTGGCTGATTTTTAGGGAATATAATTTTTTCTTCAGAAGTTTAGAATTGAAACCGGATCTAAAAGATAGTTTTATTTTGTAAAGGCAAAGTGCCAAAGCGCACTCATGAAAACGCTTTTCAATTAAAAAAGCTTATGTTCTGATGAGAATGGATTATGAAAAATAAAATGCATAATCAGAAAAAGTTCCGTGAATTCAATTCAATTCGATCAGTAACTTAGGTGGCTTTTGAGATCTTGGAATCAGATTAGATTGTTGGCTTCAATTGGAAAAAATTGAAGCAATGGGCACTTTGGCGAAATACTCCCACCTAGCATTAACCTCGGGCAAAGTCAGGAGTCAAATTTTTTACCCACGGTGCGTCAAATCGGTTGCTTTGACTTACGGAAGGGGTATTGACAGCCGGATAGACAAACGCCAAGGAGCGATCAGCCTTTGGGGCGATCGAACCGATCGAGCTGGCAATGAATTGGCTCCTGAAAGCGGGGCACGAGGGTCAGGGCCAAGATTCGATCCTGGATGCGCTGTAGCCCTAGTTGCTCGATCGCCCTTTGCCCGATCGTCCCCGGTAGCCCCATCAGCCCCATCTTGAGCAAGATTTGCGCCACCAAGGGCCATTGCTTCAAGACCCCGCGATGGCACTGCAACACTTGCCAGGCAAAGCGGGTGGCGGTTTTGGCGCGGCGCGGCTGGGCGGGGCCGTCCAACGCCTTAAAGAGCAGATATTTGTAGCGGTTGCCCCAAATGATTGCCCGATGGGGAGTGAGCTGGTTGGGCGATCGGGCGATCGCCGTTTGCAAAATTTGCCGACTGACGCGCTCCTGTCGCCACACGTTTTCCGATGAGGAGGTGGGCCGTTGGCGATAGAACACATGGCATTCGGGCACTTGGGCCGCTGGAAACTGCCAAGCCAATCGTAGCCACAAATCCCAATCTTCTGAGGGAACCAAGTCTGGCTGAAAACCGCCCACTTGGCTCAAGGCCGATCGACTCACCAGCACATTAGACCCGCTGGAAACAAAATCCGTGACCAACAGGGGCCCATAGATCCAACCGCTGAAGGGGCTGGTGACCGGCTGCCCGATCGCCCGGCCCGAATCATCGGTGAGTTGGGTCCAACTGTAAACCCAACCGGCGGCGGGGTTGGCCGCCAGGGCCGCCAGTTGGGCCCGCAGCTTGTCGGGATGCCAGCGATCGTCCGCATCAATAAACCCAATCCAGTTCCCCCGCGCCCGATCGATCCCACGATTCCGGGCGATCGCCTGTCCCCCGTTGGCAAAGGCATAAACCCGAATCCGGCCATCGGCGGCCGCCATCGACTCAGCCAAGGCCCGGGAGCGATCGTGGCTGCCGTCGTCAATAATCAACAGTTCCCAATCGGGTTCCGTTTGGGCCAAAATCGAGGCCACCGTATCCGCCAGGGTGTCTGCCCCATTGAACACCGGCAGCACGATCGACACTTGCGGCCGGTGGCTGTCCTCGGTGCTGTTGTCCTCGGTGCTGCTGGTTTCGGGTTCGGTGGCTTCCGTGGCCATGATCTAGGTGCTACCTAAGCACTGCGAAGGGCCACGATCGGATCCAGCTTGGCCGCCTGTTGGGCTGGAATTACGCCAAAAAAGAGACCAATCCCGCCTGAGACACCCACAGCCACCCCGATCGCGGTGCTGGAGGGGGCCGCTTCCAAGTCCGTGGCCGCGCTCACCAAGGCCAAGCCGCCCACGCCAACGGCCGTGCCGATCGCCCCGCCCAAACTAGCCAAAATCGTCGCTTCAATCACAAACTGCATCAAAATATCCCGTTGGGAAGCCCCGATCGCCTTGCGCAGCCCAATTTCTTGGGTTCGTTCCGCCACCGACACCAGCATGATGTTTGTGATGCCAATGCCGCCCACCAGCAGGGAAATACTGGCGATCGCCACCAACATCACCTGCAACGTGCCGGTGATCGCCCCCAGAGTGTTTTGCAAATCCTGCTGGTTACGAACGGTGAAATCATCCTCGCCCACAATTTTGTGTCGTCGGCGCAGCAGGTTCTCAATTTGGAATTGGGCGGCCCGCATCACCGTTTCATCCCGCGCTGACAGGGAAATATAACTAACACTGGTTCCATAGGGCGATCGACGACCCACCAACCGGTTCGCCATGGTGCGCAGCGGCAAAAACACGGTCATGTCCATATCCATGCCAAAGCTGGATCCTTTGGGCTGCATCACCCCAATCACCTCTGCCCGCAGGTTGCGAATGCGCACAGACTGCCCGATCGGGTCTTGGCCGTTGAACAATTGCCGCGCCACCTCAGACCCCAACACCACCACCCGTTGCACCCGTTGACCATCGAGCTTGGAAATGAACCGGCCCCGATCGACCTGGAAATCTCGCACTTCGGTATAGTCCGGCGTGGTGCCAATGACGGTGACGCTGGCGTTGCGGCCCCGGTAGCTCACCACCTCGTTCCCGGTCAGCTCCGGAGCCACAGCCACCACGGTGGGCACTTCTGTAGAAATGGCCTCCGCATCTTCCAGCACCAGGGTTTGTGGGGGCCAAAGGGGCCGACGATCGGCCTCCGGGCTGCCGGGGCGAATAAACAATGTATTGGGGCCCAAGGATTGCACCTCGGCGGTCACAAACCGTTGGGCTCCCTCGCCCACCCCGATCGTGGCAATCACCGAAGCATTACCAATCACAATCCCCAGCATGGTGAGGCTGCTGCGCAATTTGTTGGCGGCCAAGGTGGCGATCGCCATTTTGAGGCTTTCCCAGAGGTTCATCGGTAAGGGCGATCGTCCGGGCGATCAACGAGGGGACTGGAATTTGCTTTGGACTTTGCTTTCAGAGTTCATCCTAGCGAACTCCCAAAACCCTGCGGCGATCGCTGAGCCTAGTAGCGTGGCTGTTTTAGTTCGATCGGTCAGGTCAAATGATGGTTGCTGTTAGGCGATCGGCAGGCAGCATTAATCTCCTGATCATCACGACTGACTCCGCAACGTTGACCCACGCCCTACGAGTTGCGGTCAGCATCCCGTAAATGAGGGCATATCCCGTAGTGACAGGATAGTACCCGTAGTATCGGAGTTAGACCGCACACGCTTGACAACACCCTGCTGAGGAGAGTTATCCTGCACTTGCGGTCTAATACATAGTTAGGTGTACAATCTACTCTCCCAATCTTTGTCCTTTAATATGAAGAAGGAAGACAGAAACAAGCTTCTAGATAGGATCGATCATCTCGCCTCAGAATCAACAAAGCTGAGTCCGCTTGAAGCAGAAGATATTTACACTAATGTTCTGCTGCCACTGCTTATCGAGGATGGATATGAAGTTAGTAAAACTGCAAGATTAGCTGATGGAGGACTCGACTTTGTAGCAACTCGTCCATCTACTGAGACTCTCACTTCTCAAAAACTCGGAATTCAATTCAAGTACTATCGATCTGGTCATGCTATAGGTTCTGATAAAGTTCGTGAACTGGTGGGTGCGGCACTCTTTAATCAAGTTGATAGAGCCATTCTTCTTATAAATACACGATTTACAAAGGCTGCACTAGAAACTTCAAAACACGAATTTCCCCTTCAGCTAGAATTAATTGATTTAGATGCTCTTCGTGCTTGGGTATCTCGTTTGCAGGTTGACGATGAAAAATTCATAGGTGAAGTTCAACAGATCCTTAAAATTGTTAGCCAGCAATTTGCGATGCTAATTGCCCAGCAGCCAAATATTCTTAACGACCTAGAGTGGCGAGATCTGGAGCGTACTATAGCTGAAATCTTTGATGGACTTGGTTTTGATGTTACTCTAACACCACCAAGTAAAGATGGTGGCAAAGACATAATTCTGAAGTGTCAAGTTCAAGGACAGCATCAGAAGTATATTGTGGAAATTAAACATTGGAGATCTCGTTCTCGTGTTGGAGGTGGGGATTTGCGAGATTTTCTCAATGTAATCCTTCATGAAGGACGTGATGGTGGATTATTCCTATCTACCTATGGTTTTTGTGACAATGCTTTTGAACAACTTACAGAAATAGAGCGACAGAGATTGCGGTTCGGGAAGCAAGAAAAAATAGTAGCTCTCTCACGTACTTATATGAAGGCTAAATCAGGAATTTGGTCCCCACCTGAGAAGTTAGCTGAAGTTCTTTTTGAAGATACGATCTAGCGAGTTGAGTGTTGTATGGCACACCTAACACTTCATGGCAGCGGACAGTTGAAAACTGCTGGTACTGAGTTCGAGGTTATCTGCTGCCGCTGCATTTTGCCGTTATGCGACAAAAGGTTCTAAGTATTCTTGAGGAAGAATATAATTTTGGCTTGGGTGTTTTCCTGAAAAGCTGTAATCCTAGTGATCGCTGAGCCTAGTAGCACGGCTGTTTTAATTCGATCGGTCAGGTCAAATGACTGTTGCTGCTACTCGATCGGTAGGCAGCGAAGGTATTAATCTCCTGATCACCACGACTACCTCCGCAACGTTGACCCACGCCCTACGAGTTGCGGTCAACGTCCCGTAAATGAGAGCATATTCCGCAGCGACAGGACAACGCCCATAATGCCGGAGTTAGACCGCTAAACTCTGGGCTAGGAAATGAAGTATTTCAACTTAAATGATGGAAAGATTTCAGGACACAGGAGAGACAGTTCAATCATTTCAAGATCAAGTTCTTGTGCGCTGTCCTCATTGTGGTTCATGTGCTGTTGTGCGTTGCACCACTCCTGAAAATTTTCGGTTTTCTCCTCGCAGGTTTTCCTGCAAAGCCTGTGGCTCCTACAAGGATTGGGCTGAAAGCACAATTTCAAGAACTTGGAAAAATGAGCCACCAGTAGATGATTATTTTCATTACCCTTTATGGTTGCAAGCGCCTTGTTGTGGCCAAACGCTTTGGGCTTACAATTTTGAAAATTTAGATTTTATTGAAGCATTTGTCAGCGCAAGATTGCGAGAAAGTCAACGCGACGAAAATGATCTTTGGTCGAATCGTAGCTTATTTTCGCGCTTGCCGAAATGGATTCAATCAGCTAAGAACCGAGAAGCTATTTTAAAAGTTATCAACAAAATTCGTCAATCAAATGAGGGCGCTTTTCAGTAATACCTCCTAATACAGCCCTTACTTCGATTACTAAGCACAGTCGCCTGTAGGGTGGGCAGTGCCCACCAAACCGTTGCTTCATGGCATGTGCAATATGACGTGCCAATTATTTTAGGTAAAGGCTGTAAGATGATTGTTCTCAAGTTATTGACGAAGCGGCATGATCTAAGAATTCTAGTGCGGCGGGCTGTCGAAAATTGATTTATAAGAAACGTGACGAGGATTAAAGTCGCTGACCAGAAACGTTGGGTTTCGCAAAGTCAATGAATAAAAAATATGGCAAACTAAAGCTATCTTTGAGGAAAATTCATGAAAGCAATTGTATGTGTAAAGTATGGATCTCCTGATGCTATGCAGCTTAAAGAAGTAGAGAAACCTACTCCTAAAGCAAATGAGGTGCTAATTAAAATCTATGCAACAACAGTAACGTCAGCAGACATTCGCATCCGAAAGGCTGACCCATTCCCCGTAAGATTTTTCTACGGTTTCGCAAGACCTAAAAACAACACCATACTTGGGTCGGAGCTGGCCGGAGAAATTGAAGCAGTTGGTGAAAATGTAAAACAATTCAAAGCAGGTGACCAAGTATTTGCTGGTGCAGGAACTAGCCTCGGTGCAAATGCTGAGTATATTTGTCTGCCTGAAGCAGGAGCGGTGGCGATCAAGCCTACCAATATGACCTATGAGGAAACTGCTGCCATTCCTTTTGGGGCAACAACTGCATTGATTTTCCTAAGAGATAAGGGAAAGATTCAGAGCGGGCAGGAAGTTTTGATCTATGGCGCTTCTGGAGCAGTAGGGATGGCTGCCGTGCAGCTTGCCAAATTCTTTGGCGCACAAGTGACCGGAGTGTGTAGTACAGCGAAGTTAGAATTGGTGAAATCTCTCGGATCTGACAACGTTATTGACTATACGAAAGAGGATTTCACTCAAAATGGTAAAACCTACGATATTATTTTCGACACAAGCGGCAAAAGTCCATTTTCAGGCTGTCTCAGGTCGCTAAAAAATAATGGCATCTATCTTAGAGCTGTTCATATCAATCTATTGCCGATAGTCCGAGGGCTGTGGACTTCAATTACCAGCAGCAAGAAAGTCATAGGTGGGGTAGCGATCGAGCGTAAAGCAGATCTAATTTTCCTGAAAGAGTTAATTGAAATGGGCAGGATGAAATCGATCATCGACAGGCGTTATTCACTGGAACAGACTGCCGAAGCGCACAGGTATGTTGAACAAGGACACAAGAAAGGGAATGTTGTCATTACTGTGGCGCAAAGCAACAAAACCTAACAACGCGCTGCACCAGAATTTTCAATAGGGTCTATTAACTTCTAAAACCTGTCTGCGCTTGGTGAATGTAACCGCTAGACTACAAAGGGTTCTAGTAGCGCGACATCCTTAAAATATTGGGTCAAAGTTGCGGAGCCAGTTGTGGTAATAAGGGGCTTAAGCCCCTTGCTGCTTAACGATCAGGTGACAGTAACAGCCATATCATTTAACCCAGTGAATTAAGGCAGCCGTGCTACTAGGTATTCTTGAGGAAGAATATAATTTTGGCTTGGGTGTTTTCCCGAGAAGCTGTAATTCTAGCGATCGCCTGCCCTAGTTGCCGCCGCGATCGCACCCGATCGACTGTGCTCGACTCACCGCGCTGACTGCCCGCCCTGTCTATCCCATGACCTTCTTTAATCTGCGCCCCGACTGGCAATTGCGCGATCGCGAAGCAACGGATCCAGCCCTGTTTCTCAATCGCCGCCGATTTTTGCAATCCCTCGCCGGGTTCAGCATTGCCGGTGGTGTTCTGTCGCTGACGGGTTGCCAAAATGCACCGACTGGCGAGCTGGAAGCGGCCCCACCCCCCGGCCCCACCACCATGCGATCGCCCTTCGTTGGGGTGCAGCGCAATTCCCAATTTGCCGATCCGCAGCGAGCTGTCACGCCCCAAGACTTAGCCGGCCGCTACAACAACTTCTATGAATTTGGCGGCACAAAGGACATTGCCCAGCGGGCCCAACGGTTGCCCACCAATCCCTGGACCGTGGAAGTGTCGGGATTGGTCAAGCAGCCTAAAACTTGGGCGATCGAGGATTTAATCAAAGCCTTTGAGATTGAAGAACGCATCTATCGGTTTCGCTGCGTCGAAGCTTGGGCGATGGTTGTGCCTTGGCTCGGGTTTCCGATGCGCAAACTGATCGAAGCCGTCGATCCTTTGCCCGATGCCAAGTTTGTCCGCTTCACCTCCTACTACAACAAAGACATCGCGATCGGGCCGGCCTGGGCCTATCGCGACCTCCCTTGGCCCTACACCGAAGGCCTCACGCTGGCGGAAATGGCTAACGACCTCGCCTTTTTTGCGGTGGGTAACTATGGGCAAATTTTGCCGAAGCAGCATGGCGCACCGATTCGGGCTGTCCTGCCTTGGAAATATGGCTTTAAAGGGGCTAAGTCGATCGTCAAAATTGAGTTTTTGCCCCGGCAGCCCCTGACCTTTTGGAACACTCTGGCTCCTGATGAATACGGCTTTGAGGCCAATGTGGATCCCCTGGTTCCCCACCCCCGCTGGTCGCAGGCCACGGAGCGGTTATTGGGATCGGGCCCGCCGCTCGCCTGGAAAACGGTTCCCACCCGTCCCTACAACGGCTATGGACAATGGGTTTCTGGTCTTTATGCGTAGGTTAATTATTGCAATGATCATCAAGCTGTAACGATCGCCTCGACCGCTGAATTCTCCACAAGCCACAATGGCCAAAGTTCAGGATTTACCGGCCAGCAGAGGAGGCGATCCAATGCCGATCGACTTTCAAAGAGCTTTGGTGATGCGGTTTTGGCAGTTGGCCCGCTGCCGACCCGTTGCGGGGTATGCCATGTATTTGGATGTATTGGAGGGGCGATCGGTCTTGGCCATTGATTGCCGGGCCCAGAGTGCGGCTCACAAGCTTTGGGAACAGCGGGCCCAACTTAATCAAGCGGCCTGTCAGCTTGGCATTGAGCGCTTGGTGTTGCGGGTGCGGGGTGAAATTTGGCGATCGCCCTGGCAAGCCACGGCTACGGATTCCTAATCAATTACCCTTATTAATTGCCCTTGATCCCATGGTGAATTTCTGACAATTGGTGAACCGTGCCGCATGAATCGCTGATTGCTGAAAAATTAGCTCATATTGCTGAAAAATTAGCTCAAAATTTCGATTTTGCCAGCTAATTCCGTCGGCTGAAAGGTCTCATAGAGCAACAGCAATTGACGCACTATCCGCCCGATCGGGAGGGCCAGCGGACTATAAACCACGCCCCCATGATCTTTTTGCGATCCGGCAAACTTCACCAGCGTCACTTCCGCTGTCACGAAAACCAATTGGTGGCGATAGGCAAACAAAAGCTGGGTGGCATCGCTCTGGTTCTGGAGCTTCACCTCTGTGGGCCGGGTGGCCCGCACCCCATAGCCGCGCAGGGCTGCGCTGACGGCGGGATCAAGGCTGTCGTCTAGGTAAAATCCCAAGCGTGGTTGGCTCACGGGTTGCGGGGGTGTCAAGAGCATCTCAGGATTGGATATAGCCTGAAGCGCGATCGATTGCAATTTCCTGAAACTTTCCGCACCCTTTCGCGGCCGCTCCGGAGCGATCGCCACAACGCTCAGGGATGAGGTGGGCTACCGGCTCGATCGGCACTCAATCACTTGACCGAAAAACGCTCAGTTAAGGACGCACTCAGCCCTAATCTCCGCGTAGCTCACTGAGGCGCTCCTGAAGAACGGAGACTTGGCTTCGCTGAAATCCGGCAACGAAGGCCAGGTCTTCGTGAATGGCCAAGTCCATTTCACTGCGGTGGTCAAAGTAATAGGCCATGGCTGCATAGAGGGCCGCCAGGGGCAGTTGATAGCGCCCAGCGATTTCCTCGATCGATTGGCCAAGTCGTAGATGCATCAGGGCCACATCGGTCACGGTAATCCGGGTTCCGGCCAGCCGCGGACGACCGCCCCGAATCCCCGGTGTGGTTTCAATATGGCGTGACAAGCTTTTACTCATCGAACTGGGCTGTGCAAGAGTACCCATTTTGACGTGTATTTTCTGACATGTATGTTTGGACATGTACTGGCGGCGCATCGAGGTTGAACTTGGCTCAAATTTTGAGAGGCTGTTCCGATGCGGCCCCGTCGCGATTGTCACACTTTGGTCAGCTTTTGGGCCGCCAATGACATGGCCAGGAGTATGGCCAAAATCCGGGTGATTGGATTGCTGGTTCAAGCTTTGATTTTAAGAGAGCGCGGGGATCTTTGCCGGTCAGGGTCAAGCCCTTAATTCGGAGGGCAAACTAGCGAGACTAGCGGGGCAAATCACTGCCGTTCAGTGGCTCCGTAGGAGACTGTGCCAGTTGATTCAAGGCATCAGCTAAATCTTGGGTCAGGGTGGGGGCGGCCACCTTGGCCGGGCGATCGAGATATTGTGCCAACGGGAGCGATCGCCCAATCATCACCCGCACACCACAGCGCCAACCCACCTCCGGCGAACCATATTCCACATGAATCGGCACGATATGCACACCCGAATGGCTGCGTTCCGCCTGGATTGCCATTCGCGCCAAACCGGGCTTGAGGGGGTGCAGGTGGCCATCGCGGAAAATGTCGCCTTCCGGGAAAATCACCAGGGCCTTGCCCGTTTCCAGCACTTTGATGCCATGGCGAACGCTGGCAATGCTGGGGTTGGTGGTGTCTACGGGAAATCCACCCATGCGCTGAATAAACCAGCCTTGGAGGCCTCGGGAAGCTTCGTTGGCCGAAACCATGAAGTGCAAATCGGCGGGGCAGATGGGCCGGCCAATGGCGCAGGGAACCACCAAGGCATCCCAGCGCGATCGATGGGTGGGGGCAAATAGGAGTGATCGGGCGTTTTGGGGCAGGTTTTCCAAGCCCTCGATCGTCACGGAACCAAAATAGGTTGGCAACACAACCCGTCGGGCCAGGGGATAGAGCACCCGCGCGAGCCAAGGCAACACACAGGAGCGAATCGACCCAGAATCAACCACATGATCCATGGCTTGATGAGTCGTGGCTTGATGGGTCGAGGTTGGGTGAGTCGGGGTTTGGCAATCCTGGGTTGGGTGAGTCGGGGCTTGAGTTGTGGCTTGATGGGTTGGCCCCGGCGCTGCTGGGGAGGCGGGCTGCTGTTCGCTGGGAGAATCTGCCCGATCGCCGTTGTTGGAGGAAAGATTGCGTTCCGCATTCAGCGGGTCGTCTAGCTGCATTACCGTCCCCCGCGCCGTCCCTGGCACCGAATCACTCACCATCGACATGGTGACGGTGCTGCTGGCCGGTCTGGATGGCCCTTGGACAGTCGGGGCGTTCGGCACAACCTCAGTAGAAGCAGAGTTTAGACGCATCATGGGCAGCTAGAGTTCCCCGACCGGTTGGATATTCTTCATGGTTTCTGAGGCTAACAATACCAGGTTGATTCTGCTGGCCAGTTCATGCACCGTCTGGACAAGAGCCGGGGCGGGGATCGGTGGCTGGGGGCCGGCGTTCTCGCCACCACAAGCCTTGGGCGAACTGGGGCAGACCCGCAGTGAGCGCAACTTTGTTGACCAGGTACGTTGATGGGTGGATTGCTTTTTGTAACAAATCCTTAATAATCATTCTATGGGATCTCACCCCTATGGAATTTCACCCCGATCGCGATTACCAGCTCATGGCCGCCAGGTTTCTACCCAATTTCTGCAAAATCTCTGCGAAATGCCTGCGAAATCTTGGCTCAATCCCGCGCTCCTGTTGGTTCAATCTTTCTGATGGTTCAATCTTGCTGAATTAAGTTTTTTGCGCGGGTCTGGACTGGTCTTGAGTTGATTCCCGAGCTGATCCCCAAGTTGATTCCCAGCCAAGCTTGCGCAAACCCTGAGCCTGTTGGGCTTTTTCTGAGCGCTGTCCGAATCTTTTGCTAAATCCTTTGCCAAAACCCTATGTACGAAGCTACTGCCCGATCGAACGATCGCCCCATCATGACTCCCAAGGGCGATCGACCCCAGCCCGCCCTTTTCAAAACCTTTTGGGCCGATGCCCTATCCGTTTTTTGGGGCGACTGGCTGAAGTTGCGGGTGCGGGTTGGGCAGGTGGCCGCTTCGGGGCTGGTGTCCCCGCTGATTTATATCCTGGCTTTCGGGTTGGGGTTGGGAACCTCTCTTGATGCCGTGGCTAAGCCTTCCGCAGGCGATAGCTATTTGGAATTTATCTTGCCGGGGATGGTGGCCCTGTCTTCCATGGCCATTAGCTTTGGGGGCACAACATTTTCAATTTGCGGCGATCGCCTGTTTACCAAGACCTTTGAGGAAATGCTGCTTGTGCCGGTGCATCCCTTGGCCATGCATCTGGGACGGATGATGGCGGGCATTGTGCGCGGCCTGCTGACGGCTGGTTCGGTGATTTTGGTGGCGGTTCTGTTTACGGGCAAGGTTTGGAGCTTTTTAAATCCGCTCTTTTTGCTGTTGCTGGTGCTCAACTGTGCTGTGTTTGCGGGCTTGGGGGTGATTGTGGGCCTTTCGGTGCAGTCCCTGGAAATGGTGGGGCTGTACAACAATTTTCTGATTGTGCCCATGTCCTTTTTGGGGGCCACGTTTTTTGACCCGGCTAAGTTGCCGCCGCTGCTGAAACCGATCGTCTATTGCCTGCCCTTGACCTACACCAGCATTGGCCTGCGATCGGCTGCTTACCTTCCCCTGAGCGAGTTTCCTTGGTACAGCATCCCAATTTTGCTGGCGGTGGCCACGGTGTTGGCGTTTTTGGGGGCCCAGCGGTTTTCTCAGCAGCAAGATTAGCGACTGTCCCCGGGGTGAATGGATGGCGATTGCTGGGAATCGGTTGCCATGGTTTCGCAGCAGTCGATCGCGCTTGGGTTTCGATCGGTCTTGATTGGTAGCACCTCAGTGGCGATCGGTCGTAATTGGCTGAGCCGTTATGGGTTCGCCGGAACCGCCAGAAGCCATACCCAGTCAATGGGGATCAAGATCGCAACATCAGGCGATCGCGATCGCAGACTCTAGCGGGTTTGCGGCCGAAACTTAAGGCTAGAGCGCTTCATAGTCTCTAACCCTGTACTCTCGCAACTCTTGACCCAGTGCTTGGGTTGGGTGCGCCCGGTGCTTCCATTCCTCAACACAGGACAGCTCAGAAACTGGACAACGTGATCCTGAGCCTGAGCCAGGGCCCCGAAACAGAGAGTCAGAAAACCGCTGGATGGTGATTCAGCCCCGCCTCGATCGCAGTGTGAACCCTGTTAATTGCCGCCGAAACCAAGGCGCGATCGAGACCGGTCAGAATCAGGCACTTGTTGCCAATCCAATCCAGCCGTTGACGACGGTGGCTAGGAGGTAAAAAGCTATGCAACGTCAGGGATTAGAAGGTCTGGTTCGGTTTTTGCAAGAAGATTTGCAGTTGAGTGCCGCAGATTTGGCGCTGGCCCTCAAGCACCCCGACAGTGGCAATAATTTGCCAACGATTTTGTGGCAATACGGAGCAATTACCACGCAACAGCTCGATCGGGTGTTCGATTGGCTGGAACGGTGGATGTCGCCCGAAGGAATTTAACGGCTGGCGGTGCGCGGTTGAGAACAGGTGGTTGGACAAATTTGGCCCAGCTCGGAGCCGTGCAAAGTAGCTCCCAGCAAAGCCAAAGCCGATGCCAAGCAGATTCAGGGCCCAAGGCTTAAAAGCGCGTTGGGCGATCGCGCCAAGGCGGTTCGGTTCTGACGACCCCCCAGTTGCTCATTTGCTTGTTAGATTGTGCTTGTTCATCGGAGACCATGCGCACCGTCCACCCGCGAGGTTTGAATCGTGGCCCCAGAACTGAACCCCATGTCTAACTTTTGGAAAAGCGAGCCAATCACCGATCGCGAACCGAGCGAATCGTTGATGCGATACATCCAATCCCTCAATCCGGAAACGATCGCCCATCTGTCGCGGCCGGCTTCCCCGGAAACGATTCGGATGATGGAGCACAACATCGTGGGTTTGCTGGGCGTGTTGCCCGGCGAGCAGTTTGATGTGTCCATCACCACCAACCGCGAACATTTGGGGCGGCTGCTGGCTTCGGCCATGATGAGTGGCTACTTTTTGCGGAATGCTGAGCAACGGATGAGTTTTGAAAAGTCCTTGCAAAACTGGTCGGGTGATTTGGCTGGCGACGCGCCGACGGCAGATTAGGCCCGATTCGGTTCAGTAGCCGGTTGTTTTATGAACCTTGGGTGATTTTGCGTTCCTCAATTGCTGAAACCTCAGAACCGCTGCCGGTTTCGGCGGCGGTTTTGCAGCGATCGCTCCTGAATTGGTACGATCGCCACGGCCGCGACTTGCCTTGGCGAAAACCCCCGGATGTGTTGGATCCTTACCGGGTTTGGGTTTCGGAAATTGCCCTCCAACAAACCCAAGTCAAAACCGTTTTGCCCTACTACCAACGGTGGTTCGATCGATTCCCCACGATCGCTGATTTGGCGCGAGCCGATTTGCAAGCGGTGCTGAAAGCCTGGGAAGGCCTGGGCTACTACAGCCGGGCCCGCAATCTGCACCGGGCTGCCCAGTTGGTGATGGAACGGCATGGGGGACAATTTCCCCGCACCCTGGCCGAGGCGATCGCCCTGCCCGGCATTGGCCGCACCACGGCCGGCGGCATCCTGAGTTCTGCCTTTAATTTGCCCTTGCCCATTTTGGACGGCAACGTGAAGCGGGTGTTGGCGCGGTTGATTGCGCTGCCCGTTGCGCCAGCCAAAGCGCTCGATCGCCTCTGGGCCGCCTCCGAAGCGGTCGTCTCGCTCGATCGCCCCCGAGACCTCAACCAAGCCCTCATGGATTTGGGGGCCACGGTTTGCACCGCCCGAAAACCGGCCTGTTTGGTTTGTCCTTGGATGGCATACTGTCAGGCGTACCAAACCAACCAGCAGCAGCAAATTCCCGTGAGCGAACCGAAAGCACCGATTCCCCACAAAGTGATTGGCGTGGCCGTGATCCGCAATCCCCAGGGGCAAATCTTGATCGATCGCCGGCCCGCCGAAGGGCTATTGGGCGGCCTATGGGAATTTCCGGGCGGCAAAGTGGAACCCAATGAGTCGATCTCTGACTGCATCCGCCGGGAAATTCAAGAAGAATTAGGCATTGAAATTGCCGTCGGTGAAGAACTGATTGTGGTGGATCATGCCTACACCCACTTCAAAGTGTCGCTGCATGTGCATCTTTGCGAGCATCTGCAAGGGGAACCCCAGGCGATCGCGTGTGATGAAGTGCGTTGGGTAACCCTTGCCGAAATTGATCAATTTCCCTTCCCCAAGGCCAACACCACCATCATCGAAGCCCTGAAGCAGCGCTTTCCTGATGCCTAGAGAAGATTGCTCCAAAAAAATCAGGCTCTAAAAATAAGGGCGCACGATCGTGCGCCCTGCTTGATCTGAATTGATGAAAACCAGTTCACAAGACCTCTTGCATCCATCAGCCCCCCTTGGGAGAAGGGGTTGGGGGATGAACGCTCCTAGCCAATTCGCGTCAGAGGTCTATTGAGTAGCTCTAGATTGAGTAACTCTCAGGGATTTTCATTGCCCGGGCCAACTCAGCCGCCACCAAAGGCCGCGAGAATTCCGGCGGCGGCAACTCGCCCCGACGCAGCATTTCGCGCACCTTCGTGCCCGACAGGTGAATCCGCTCGTCCGGTTCGCTGGGGCTGGTCTTGGTGGTGGCCATGCTTTGGGTGCGCTTGCAGTAGAACGCGTGTTCGAACTTCAGCGGCATGATTCCTAACTCACCCGGCGCAAACTCATCGAAAATGTACTGCGCATCGTAGGTTCCGTAATAGTCACCCACGCCCGCATGGTCACGACCCACGATGAAATGCGTGCAGCCATAGTTCTTGCGAATGAGGGCATGGAAAATGGCTTCCCGGGGGCCCGCATAGCGCATGGCGCAAGGGTTGATGGCCAAAATCACCCGGCCACGGGGGAAATAGTGCTCCAGCATGATTTCATAGCAACGCATCCGCACATCGGCGGCAATGTCATCGCTTTTGGTCACTCCCACCAGGGGATGCAGGAACAGGCCATCGGTGATTTCCAGGGCGCACTTGATGATGTATTCGTGGGCGCGGTGGATTGGGTTGCGGGTTTGGAAGGCTACGATCGACTTCCAACCCTTGTCGCGGAAAGCATGGCGCGAGTCGATCGGGTCAATTTGATAGAGCGGGAAGCGAGAATCCGGCTCGCGCTCCAGCAACCAAACGGGCCCAGCTAAATAAGTCGCCCCTTGGCCATAAACCACCGCCACACCGGGGTGTTTCTCTTCGTTGGTGCGATAGACGTTGAGGGCTTCCCGGGTCTTGTCGTAGTGATATTTCTCCGTCAGCTCCAGCACGCCAATGAAGCGACCGGTGGGATCGTCTAGGCGCACCAATTGCCCTTCGCTGAGGGTGTTGGCCTGCTCATCGGTCACGGGCAGGGTCACGGGAATGGCCCAGGGCAGCCCGTTGGCCAAGCGCATGTCGTCAACCACGGTCTTGTAGTCCGCTTGGCCCATGAAGCCATCGATCGGGCTGAACGCACCAATGGCGATCGCGATCAGGTCACAGACGGCGCGATCGTCCAGGGAAATGCGCGGCAGGTGGTCGGCCTTGCTCAGGAATTCGGCCTTTTGCTCAGGGCTGGCAATGCGGTTAATCAGCGTGCCGCCGTGAGGGGCGATCGCGTCGGCTATACGGGTCATGGAACTCGGGGTGAGGTTGCTTCAAGACAATAATCAGTAAAAATTCAACACTAAAATGGTCGCCTTGTGGCCGGCTAGGGGATAGCCAGGGTTTTTCATCTCCAACCACGTTTTAGTTAAAAAATGCTCTTTAGTTAAAAAATGCCCTGGTTTGTAGATATAGCCCAATCACGAGGGGAATGACCACATAGGCATAGGATCGAAGATTTGCAATGGCAATGGATCGGCCAAGATGAACTGAAGGGTTGGGTAGCCACTTCGCTAGACAAGCTCCCTCGATCGCCCAACTCATTGCCCAGCCAATCATAAAATAGGTAAAGGCACAGAAAAGCTCAATCCAAAAGGGAAACTTGGCATTGATAATGCCAATAATGACCAATGCCAATACTAAATTAAAAGGCCAAAACAACAACCACAGCCATCGCCAGCCAACAGACCAGGGTGTTAGCTGCCGTAAAGCATCATAGGTTGTCAGTCCCATTAAACCTAAGCAGCCAATGAGTACGAAAGTAATTCTTCGGTTCCAGTCATCACCGTAGCTTAAAAACGGTATGCCAACCAACCCAAATGAAAAAACAAGACCTGTGATTGATGAAACCAAATTAGCGCCAGTTACTGCAATCCAAACTCGCTTAGAGGAATAAGTTTCGCGCTTAAGGATTGTGATTGCTTCAATAGCAATGATGGCCAGCAAGCCCCACCCAAAGCTGATGAATGATGCGAAAAGAGGCAAGTTAAACAGGGGGACAGCCATGGGTGGCCAGCTATTGGCCCAAGCCGCTTGGGGCAGGGCGATCGTCACTAGCAGGGCGATCGTGCCTGTAACCCAGATCATTAGGCGGGGATAGATTGTGGAAAACGGAAACCAACGAGACCAACAAGGGCGATTTGATTTTTGGGGTGTTGCCCTACGATGATGGGTAGGTGGATGATCCATGGTTTGGCGCATTGGGTTTGGACTGAATTTTCATTTGAGGTGGTAATTGTGCAGGGAGATATTAATCAAAATACTAATCAGGAAGTTAATCAGGAAGTTCATCAGGACACCAATCAGGAATCTGGTCAGGGAACTCATCAAGAAGCCATGAGCGAATTTCCGGAATTTTTACCTGAAGCAGTGGCCAATTTAACGGAATCAGAGTCGATCGACTTTGTGCGTCAAATTCAGCGCCAAACGATCCAGACTTCCTGGCCCTATCCCCATAGTGTATTGCCGATCGAAACCAGTTTTGTCACGGGTCAACCGCCAGAATCACGCGATCGATTGCCCGATGCGCCGCCTATTTTGCTAGTTCATGGCTTTGACAGTTCACTGCTGGAATATCGTCGATTGTTCCCACGCCTAGTTCAGCAATCTGTCACTTGGGCCGTGGACTTGTTGGGGTTTGGGTTCACCGATCGCCCTGAGAAGTTGGAATTTACCGCTGAAGCAATTCGCACCCATTTATATTGCTTTTGGCAGCAAATCATTGGGCGGCCGATGGTGTTGGTGGGGGCTTCCATGGGAGGTGCAGCCGTGATGGATTTTGCCCTCACCTATCCGGAGGCGGTGCAGAAAGTGGTGTTGCTGGATAGTGCTGGATTTGTGGGCAAACCGATTGCCAGTCGGTTTTTGATTCCGCCCTTGGGACAATGGGCCACGCAATTTTTGGCGAATAAAAAGGTTCGATCGGGCATTGGGCGCAAGGCCTACGCCGACCCCGATCGTTGTGCCACCGAAGAGGCCTATCGTTGCGGTGCGTTGCATTTGGGAATGCCCCGATGGAGTGAGGCGCTCATTTCCTTCACTCGCAACGGTGGTTACACCATTACGGGTGATCGCATTGCCCAACTGCCCCAAGAAACCCTGATTTTGTGGGGCGATCGCGATCAAATTTTGCCCAAAGCCACTGCCCAAAAATTCCAAGCAGCGCTGCCCAAAAGTCAATTTATTTGGGTGGAAAATTGCGGCCATGTGCCCCATTTGGAACAGCCCGATCGCACAGCCCAAGCAATTCAAAATTTCTTGAAAAAATAGGGTCTGTGAATCACTTCAATAATGGGATCAATCAGGGATCAGTTTCGGCTTTTCAGATGGTTCCCCATCGCAATTCTCAGTAGTCCGTAGGGTGGGCACTGCCCACCGAGTCGTTGCTTCATGGCATCTGCGATATGGCGTGCCAATTATTTGAGATAAAGGCCGTATCCTCGCGGTTCAGATTGACAGGCCCAAAAAAGGGCGATCGCCCTCAGACGATCGCCCCATGCGAGATGAATTGAACCCAGCTTCCTAGCGGATATATTCCTTCAAGATGCTGTTGCGGTTCGGGTGGCGCAACTTCCGCAGGGCCTTCGCTTCAATTTGGCGAATTCGCTCGCGGGTCACGTTGAAAATTTGCCCAATTTCTTCCAGGGTTTTCATCCGACCGTCATCCAAGCCGTAGCGCAACCGCAGCACATCACGCTCGCGGGCGCTGAGCGTATCGAGCACGCTTTCTAGATCTTCCCGCAGCAGGTTTTTGGAAACGCGATCTTCCGGCGTTTCGCCGTCAGATTCAATGAAATCGCCCAGGCGCGAATCTTCTTCCTTGCCGATCGGGGTTTCCAGCGAAATTGGCAACTGAGCCGACTTGGCAATGAACCGTAACTTCTCGATCGTCATTTCCATCCGCGTTGCAATCTCTTCTTCCGTGGGTTTGCGACCCATTTCTTGAGACAGCAACTTGGTGGTTTTCTTAATCCGCGAAATGGTTTCGTACAAATGCACCGGTAGGCGAATTGTCCGAGATTGGTCAGCGATCGCCCGGGTGATTGCCTGCCGAATCCACCAAGTGGCATAGGTGGAGAATTTGTAGCCCTTTTCGTGGTCAAACTTTTCGGCGGCGCGAATCAGACCCAAGCTACCTTCTTGGATCAAATCCTGGAACGACAGGCCGCGGTTCATGTATTTCTTGGCGATCGAAACCACCAAGCGCAGGTTCGACTGCACCATTTTGTCCTTGGCACGCCGACCCACATACAGCCGCTTCCGGAATTCCGGCAAGCCCATATTCAACGCTTCGGCCCACTCCCGATCGTTCGGTGCGCGATCGAGTTGATCCAGCAGCTTTTCATGAACCCGTTCGATTTCTAGCAGGTCAGCAATTTTACGGGCCAGTTCAATTTCTTCGTCGGCGCGCAGCAAGCGAATCCGACCAATTTCTTGAAGATATAGCCGAATTGAATCTTCGGTGTAGTGCTTTTTCTTAGCAGCCGTACGGCGACGAGATGCGGCCGCTTTGCCAGGCTGCTCTTCGTCTTCCTCGTCGAGTTCGGCAGACGGGTCATCATACTCATCAATATCGACCTCATCTTCGTCCTCTGTGGTGAGTAGCTCTAGTTCGACCTCTACATCATCCACAGCATCAGTCAATACATTCATTTCTTCGAGTACGGTTTTGGCCTGGGTCATGCCGAGTCCTCTCGCTCCTTTCAACGAAGTAGGGTAGATATGCAGTGATCGGTGGGAAGTTGGAAACTGCGACGGTTGCGGAAACAGGCACTGAAGGGCTGGCAACGCCGCAGTCTGGGCTGGATTTTTTGCCGAGATCCAGATTAGCCCCAGATTTTTGAAATGTCCCAATAAACTGTAGCCTGTCTTACGAAATTTTGCCGGGACGATCGAAAATTTGCTGGCAATTAACTCCAAAAATCACAACAAACAGGCAAGAAACGGGCACGAAACAACCGATTTGACGCTGATTTGCCGCCCATGACCGATCTGGTGTCGGCTGAAGTGGGCAATTTGGCTAGGGTTTAAGTTATGAGTTATTGATATTTCCCTGGATAAGCGGCAAATGTTGTCAGCAGAGGAACAGTCTTTTTTCCTCGCGATCGCCCCGGTCATTGTCGCTGAAATACTTCCAGCGATTTTGTCTCCCTAGACAGGCTCGATTGGGGCTGATTTACAGACCTCCAAGGTGACGCTTCCACGTTCTCATGTGCCTTCCTCTGTTGTAACACGCTCTTTTCTAAATCACAGGGCTATTGATTTCATTTGGTTTTCATTTTTCGAGTTTTCATGTTTGGGATTTGAATTGGCTCATCCTTCAGGGCGTGAAGAACAGTTCTGTGGATTGGGTGATTGGCCAGTCGATCGCGCATTCATCAACTCAGGATTGACCAAGTATTCAACGATTATTTATTCATTGGGCATTTGTTTGGGCATTTGTTTGGGCATTTGATCGATCGCCCGATCGATCTCGTGAGCCGTTGGTTTTGGGGAAGCCGGGTTGAGAGCATCTTGCTCGATCGAATCCCACAGCCGATCGACCGTCACAAACCGCCACCCCCGATCGCGCAGGGTCGGAATCAGTTGCGCCACGGTTTTGACCACATCCCGCCCGCCACAGGGCCCATCGTGCAACACAATCAGCGAACCGTTTTGCACCTGATCCAAAACCCGCCGCTGCACCACCGCCGGCCCAGGATGCGTCCAATCTTCCGGCACAACGCTCCACAGGACTGGCCGATATCCCCAACTGCGCCACTGAGCCAAGGCCCCGGGCAAAAATAGCCCGTTGGGTGGCCGCACATCTCGCACATGGTGTTGCACCCAAGCCGGATCAAGCTGACAGGCCTGGGCGATCGCCCGTTGGGTGCGTTTTAAATCCCGTTGCAGTTCGTCTGCGCTGAGGCGAGGAAACGATCGGTGATGGTAGCCATGGAGGCCCAGCCAGTGGCCCGCGTCCCAAACTTGTTTGGCAACGGCAGGGGCCCGATCGACCCAACAGCCCAACCAAAAAAAGCTAGCGGTCACCTGTTCTTGATCCAACAGGCGCAACAGGTCTGGCGTATATTCCGGGTGGGGCCCGTCGTCAAAGCTGAGAGCAATTTCCCGGCGATCGGGATTGCCGGCCCACAGACCCAAGGGAAAGCTGGCCGCCAAGACTGGATAGAGGCGTGGATAGAGCCAAGCAAATTGCATTGCTGAATGGGCCAGCTAAATTAGCAAACTAGTAGCGCGACAGGCTGAATAGATTGGGTCAAAGTTGCGGAACCAGTCGTGGTAACAAGGGGCTTAAGCCCCTTGCTGCTTAACGATCAGGTGACGGTAGCAGCCATGTAAGTTGACCCAGCAAATTAGGGCAGCCGCGCTACTAGGTTGGCTAGCTCAATTGGCGATCGCGCCGGACGGGGGCGAGGGGTTGTGCCGCCTGAACGTTACGGGTTCGTAGGATTGGTGTTTGGAGGATTAGCGTTCGTAGGATTGGCATTGGGCAGCGCCTCGGCCGGTTGCAAAAGCCGCAGCGTGTTGAGGGCCCGTTCGTAGCCCTCGCGATCGCCCCGACGGGCAAATAACCGGGCCGCCTGTTGCAAGTTATCCACGGCCTCTTGCAAATTGCCTACGGCCGCTTGGGCGATCGCCCGATTGTGAAAGGCCTCCGCATCGTCCGCCGCGATCGCCAGGGCGCGATCGTAGTCCTCAATGGCCCGGAAATAGGCCTGCTGTTGCACCAGCAAATTAGCCCGATTGAAATAGGCGTTGGCGTATTGAGGATCCAGCTCGATCGCTCGGTTGTAGTCCGCCATGGCCGCCAAGGAATTGTCCAGGGCCGCGTAGGCCGTCGCCCGATCGTTATAGGCCTCTACCAAAGCCGGATTCAGCCGCAGGGATTCTGAAAAAGCCTCGATCGCCTGCTGAAGCTTGCCCGCCGCCGCCAAGGTGGTTCCCCTGGCATAGGCTGCTTGGGCCTGTTGGCTGCGGGCTGCATTGGGCTGGGCTGGTTTGGGTTGTGCCGGGCCCGGTGGCGCATTGCGGGCCGGTTGGGGCGATCGGGAGCGGGTCGGGTTGGTCGGTTGGGGACGGCGCGGCTGGGATGGCCCTTGGGCCTGAGCGGCCGGCGCGATCGGCCACCCAAGCAGCCCGATCGCCCCCAAAAGTACGCAAAATCGCCGCCCCTTTCCGTTGAATGGCTGCCAGCCGAACCCAGACCACTCACCCCTAGGTCGGCCATTCCGATCGCCCGGAAATTGCCCGAGAACCGGTGGAGTCAATCGTTGTGGATCCTTAAGCCTCATCCGTCGGTTGAGAGTTAGAAGAAGGGTTAGACGAATCTCCCGGCGAAGCATCAAACAACGCATCCAGACGGCTGCGGGCATCTTCAACCGTGATTGACTTCATCACCAACAGGGGTTCACGAATCGGCTGCCCCCGATCGTCCAACATTTCCGGGTGCAACGAGATGGGCGGTTGGGCCGGAGCCACCGCCCGCGCTGAATGATCCACTCGATCGGCCGTGCGGCCCGCCTCAGTTCCCAGTGTGAAGAGATTGCGGACTAAATTCCCGATCGCCAAGAATGCCAACACTGCAAAGGCCAGGATATACAACACCTGTAGCACGGCCGTCGTCTCCCTAACGGATGATCTCTAAATAAATAGTCTCTAACATGATCTGAGAAGGCGATTACCCCGCCGAACCCGAAGGATTCTGTTCAGCCCGGAACCGCATTGCCACATGCCAGCATTCCTGAACTAGGTTGTGCCAAGGCATGAGGGTTGACGTTTCAACACCCACCTGGGCCCCCATGGCCTCAAAGAGCAACTGAGTGCTGCTCACTTCCTGTTGGGCCTGCTTGACCCTTGCCAGCAAGCTTTCCTGTTGCTCATCGCTCAGAAACGACAAGCGCTCCGATTCCAGCAAGGTGCGCGATCGCCCAAACCAATATTGAAAATCTTCAAGCAGCGGCTGCAAGACGGTCTTCAGCAGATTGGGATCGGGAGGGGTAGGAGCCGACATAGGCAAAGTAGAAACTAACCAATCTACATACAAGCTTAACGCTATTCATCTTTCGTAACATTTTTTTGGAAGATTTCGCATCGTCTCTTTCAGCGATTTCCCTTTCATCTCTTTCAGCACCAAGGGCCAAGCCATGGTCAGGATGGGGCCAGTCGTCATGTCTTGGGATCACGCAAAACCGGCTACTCTTCCATGCCCTAACCACCCCAGACAAGGGGCTTAAGCCCCTTGCCCCCACGACTCGTCACGGTGGAATCAGGGTTTCGGGCAATTGGACAACTAGCCCTAAAGCCCCAAATCAAACAGGCGAGCAATCCGCTTGCGCACCCACTGCACCGGGTTGCTGTCATCTTCATCGGCCGCAATCAAACCCAAGGCCCGAAGCTGGGCCTGTCGATCGCGCAATTCCTCTTGGCGCACGGACAGTTCCCGCACAATCACCTCCGCGATCGGGGGATGTTTTTGCAACAACTCCGTGAACCCCCGCTGATTAATGGCAAACAGCAAGGTTTCCTCAGTGGCGCTCACCGTTGCTGTGCGCGGAATGCCCAGCATCAGCGCCAGCTCCCCAAAAAAGCTCCCCGCCTCCAAATCCGTCAGGTGCTTATCCAACTCCGCCACAAACACCTTCACCGATCCCGACAGCACAATGTAAAAACTATTGCCCGGATCCCCTTCCCGAAACAGCAGCTCATCTGGCTTGAGGCGCTGACGATAACCGCACTCAATCACCCGCCGCAGATCCAAATCATTCAAATGCGAAAAGTAGTGAACCCGTTTCAGGGCTTCCGTCAGCAGGCTCGATCGCGTTTCGCTGGAAATTTGGCGTTGGGCCAAGGGTGCAGGGGATATAGCAGCCGTTGGATCACTGCCGCGCCCGAGGGGATAGAGCACTTCCGGGTTCCGAAGCCACAAATCCCGTTGGGGAAAGGGAATTTCAATGCCCTGTTGATGAAATCGATACTCGATCGCGCAGTTGAGGGCATGGCGAGCATCAAACTCCCGTTCATAGCCCCGAATCCAAACCCGCAGATCAAAGTCCAGCCCATGATCGCCCAACCCCAGCAAAATCACCGTGGGAGCCGGATCATCCAGCACCATGGACTCGGAATAGGCCACATCCAACAGCAATTCCGTCACCACCAACGGGTCACTGCTGTAGGCCGCGCTGACTTTGATATGCAGCCTTGCGGCCAGGTCGTTGTAGTGCCAATTAATGACCCGTTTTTCCACTAAATCGCTGTTGGGAACGATCACATGGGCCCCATCCAGGGTGCGAATCACGGCCGATCGCAGGGCCACCTCCACCACATGACCCGCCAGCCCATCGAATTCAATGAAATCCCCCACCTTCAGCTTGCGTTCCAACAGCAGGTTTAAGCCGCCCACAAAGTTTTTGGTGATGTTTTGCAGGCCCAAACCCACGCCCACCCCCAAAGCGCCGGCCGGCACAGCGAGGGAATTGAGATTAAATCCGGCACTTTGTAAGAGCGCAACGAAAATCAAAACGCCGATGCCGTAGCTAACAATGCCGGCGATCGGGCCGCGATTGCCCTCATCAATGCGGAGTTTGGCAAGCAGGCGGTTTTGCAGAAATCCCTTGATGATTTGCGCACCGCCGTAAACCAGGGCGCTGTAGAGCACCAGTTGCAGTAAAAACCCGAGCGAAATAACCGTTTCGCCCAATTGAAACAGGGGCGTTTGCAGCAAATCCAGAAGGCCTTGCTGAAGGGGTTTGAACCAGTTCATGTTAGGGAGAGGTGAGCAACCTAGAGGCTGAAATCAAGCCAGACTAGCCGTTATTTGACCGCACTACTGTAGTTGAGTTGCTCGGGTGAGGAATTGATGCTGAAGCAAGAATAGTGTGATTTTTCAGCCGGGAACCGGTGATTTTTAAGCTTGAGGGGCAGTGGTGTTCGATTCTGAGGCTGTGGCCTGGGCCCGATCGCCCAGGGATTGCAGCCATTGACCCAGGGCCGGAGACTTAGATGTGAATTGCACCAAAACGTGATCCGGGCGATCGGGACTGGGGAGCACTTTGACGTAAACTTCGCGGTTTTCCGGGCCTGGGGGCAAGGTATCTGGGGCCGAGGCTTCCGCCAGGTTCAGCTTGAGATTCGTTAGGGGCTTGGTTAAGGCCTGGGGGTTCGGGGCCGGGGCCTTGCTGGCCGGGTTGATTGCCCCTTGGATTTTCAGCCAACCGCCTTTGGTAGACAGTTCCACCAAGGCAACGGCCCAAGCCTGACTGCTGACATGTTTGCCATCCAGGGGCTGAGCGGTGAATTGGAGGGGGGCGATTGGGTAGTAGGTTTCCTGGGCCCGTTCCAGGGTGAGGTGATAGGGCGCACCCACGCCACCCACGTCATAGATGGTGATCGGTTCAGGAACGCCCTTGGGCTGCACCTGTTGGGTGGCAGCGATTTTGACGTAATCGGAGCCGCCAGCTTCTTCAAGGGCCGATTCGGTAATCAGAATTTGCCCCCCGATCGTGTAGGACTCAATGCGATAGGTCAGGTTGACTTGGGCCCCCACCACGCCATATTTGGCTCGTTTGTAGGAACCAATGTTGCCGACCACCACTTCGCCCGTGTTGATGCCAATGCCCATTTCCAAGGGTTGGTAGCCCATTTCGCGCATTTTGGCGTTCACGCCGCCCATGGCTTGCTGCATGGCGATCGCACAGGCGATCGCCCGTTTGCCATCGTCCGATCGGGTGGTGGGGGCCCCAAACAGCACCAAAATCCCATCCCCCATGAACTCATCGATCGTGCCCTGAAAGTCCGTGATCGCATCGGCCATGGCTTCCAGGTAAAGGTTAATGATTTCGATCACCCTTTCCGGGGGCAACCGTTCGGCGGTGGCCGTGAACCCTCGCAAATCGGAGGTCAAGATGGTGATTTTGCGCCGCTCCCCGCCCATTTTCAGGCCCTCGGGATCTTCCAGCAGATTGGCGACGACTTCATTGTTCAGGTACCGGCCAAAGGTGTTGCGGATCTGTCCGGCGGTGCGGGCCAGGTAAAGGGCCACCATGGTCGCTCCCACCAACCAAGACAACAGGGGCGGCACAAAGGGAATCCACAGGCCTTGAATCATGGCCCCTTGGCAAATTCCCCACAACAGCAACACCAGACCGCCGGAACCTCCAATGCCCCAAATGGCAATCCAACGGCGCGAGTCTGGCAGTCGCAACAACCAGGCCAGGGTGGAACCAATGGCAGCCCAGCCCACAATCCACAACCACTCGATCGGCTCCTGCCAGGTGGTGAGGAGGGGGCGATTGTCGAGGGCGGCGGCAATTACTTCGCTGGTGAAGTGGGCATGGATTTCAACCCCGGCCATTCTTTGGGGCAGCTCTAGGGGTTTGCCGCTGTAGGGCGTGAGGAATAGATCGCGGCCGCTCTCGCTGATGTTGCCAATGAGTACCACCCGATCGCGGGCCCAGTTGGTGGGGAGTTTGCCATCCACCAAATCCCGCAAGGAAACGGTTTCAAAGGAGCCACTCCCGCCGCGATAGTTCAGCAGCAGTTGATTGCCCGCATCGTTGGCCCGAATATAGCCGCCGTCATGGCTCCGAAACCGCCGAAAAATGGCGTTTTTGAGCTGAAAGGCTCCGGGTTCGGCGGCCACGATTTCGGGCGCAATGTTTTCTGGATCCAGATAGAGCAGGGCTAGGTAAAGACCCAAACCGTAGATTTTGTTGTTTTCGGTGTCTTGGGTATCAATCAAAACCCGCCGCACTTTGCCATCCGCATCCACCACAAAATCATTAGTGCCCACTTGCCCTTTGGCGGCCAGGGCGGGTGGCGCGGCAACCCGATCGGCGGCGGTTTCCCCCCGCACCTTGGCAATGCCCACCAGGTAATCCGTGTTGTTAAACAGGCGCACCAGGCTGGCGTGACCGGGTTCCTGGGGCAAGTCACGGTAAATATCCAGCCCGATCGCCCGGGGGCCCATGGCCTTTAACCGTTCGATCGCCTGGGCATAGACCCCATCGGGCAGGGTTGTGGTGCCAAACCGTTGCAAGTCGGCATCGGTGATCCCCACAATTGCCACGCGCTGATCGGGAGCCTCGGCCGGCCGGGCTTGGAGCATTTGGTCATAGGCCAACCATTCCAGCCCTTGCAGGAGGCCAACCTCCCGCATTCCCAAAACGAAGCCGGTGGCCGTGGGAACCGCCAGCAGCACGCCCCGCCACTGCCAAACCCACCGTTTGAGCATTTTGGCCCAGGATTTCATGACTACCGATTAACCATAGAACCGGATGGGGGAAGCGGCATGGGCAACCTAATTCAGGCTAATTCAGGAGTCGAGCGCTGGCGAGGCTTTGCAGTCCCACCGATTCCAACAGGCTTTGCCATTGATCCGGTTGGGTGGTTTGGAGGGCAATGGCCGTGGCCAACGTGTCGTACCACAGGCGTGCTTCTGCCAGGACTTGGGCCCGTTGGAAGGGATCGCGGACTGCGCTGAGGCGGCGGTTAACGCTGTCCGGCAGGGCCACGAGTTTCACTTCCCCGATCGCGGCCACATCGCTGGCTCGATCGCTGGGGTCACAAACAATCGAAAAAGCCCAGTTGTAGGTTTTGCCCGTTTGCAGCGCCTTGCCAGGGCTGAGGAGGGAAATTTTTAAGATCCCTGCCTGGCCGGTGAGCGGCACGGCCTGGCGATCGATCAAATTGCCGTCTTGATCGGCCACCACCAACTCTGCGGTTTTGACCACCGTGGAGGGCACGTAAACGAAGACTGTTGGGTTGGCGCTGGTGGCTTGGCCTGACTGGTTTTGGGGCAACAACAGGGTCAAGTTGGGCCCCGTGGCCGCAATACATTCACCGCCTCGAGTGCCACCGCCAGTGGTGCGATTGGGGCCGCCGCGATCTTCCGTTTGGGGAAACCGCAGCCCGGAGCGAGGTGCCCCAAAGCGAGTGCCACCCCCGATCGTGCGGTTGGGGCCGCCCCGGTTTTCGGTGTTGGGGAAAGCGGGCCCTGCGATCGAGGCGGCCTGGGCAGGGGCCAGGGAGAGGGCAATGCCACCGCATAGCAGCATGGCAACTGCGCTTCGGGTTGCCAATGGGTTCCGAGTGGGCGTTTTATTCTGAGGGTCGCTCATGACTGGTTCTCCAGCGTGTGTTGCACTGGCTTGCACCTGCATTGCCTGACGGGGTGATTACACCCTGCGATAGGAGTTTTGGACGAGAGAAGGAGTGCCACAGGTTCCAAGGGCGAGGTTGGCAACGGTGAGATCAGCGGGGAGCCAGCGCCCTGAAATGGTCTGACTGCCCTGGATCTCGCCGCTTCTGGGCAATAGAAATGGAATCTTAGTAATGGCTGGTAATGGCTGATTCCAATCTTAGCTGGCTGTTTTCAGTTTGCCCCTAGCCACCAATCTGGGACATGGTACGGGCGTAGCGTCCGGTGGTTCCTGATTCGCGATTTTTGAAGTTGATCTCTGGTTTGGCTTGGATCAGGTGGCTGACTTGGGCCCGCAAGTCCTGGAGGTCAACGCCCGATCGCAGTTGGCTTTTGAGGTCAATTTGCCCCGACTCATTCAGCAAACAGGGGCGCAACCAGCCATCGGCCGAAAGGCGCATTCGATTGCAGCGATCGCAGAAGCATTCAGACATTTGGCTAATGAAGCCGATCGTGCCCTTGGCCCCCGGAATTTGGAACACATCGGCGGGGCCATTGCCGGTGACCCAACCCGTGGTCAGGCCCCAGCGCGATCGGATCCGTTGGCGCAACTGCTCTGAATCAATCCAACCCCGATCGGCAAACAGATCCTGATTCCCGATCGGCATGAACTCAATGAACCGCACATGCCACTGGCGATCGAGCGTCAGGGCGGCCAAGGCTTCCACCTCTTGGTCATTGATGCCCGGGATCACCACCACATTCAGCTTCAGCGGATCGAAGCCCACCCGGTGAGCCGCTTGGATTCCATCCCAAACCTGTTGCCAGCGCGATCGCCCCCGATTCCCAATAATGACATCGAAGGTTTCTGGAATCAGGGAATCCAAGCTGATATTAATCCGTCGTAATCCTGCGTCGTAGAGCGGTTGGGCCAAATCCTTCAGCAAAAAGGCATTGGTGGTGAGGGACAGGTCTAGGGTTTCTGGAAACTGCGCGATCGCCTGGGTAATTTCCACCACCCCCGGCCGCAACAGGGGTTCTCCCCCCGTGAGTCGAAAGCGCCGAAACCCCGCCGGCATCAGCACTTCCCGCAACAACAGCAGCAACTCCCCATCGGTCAGCAAATCCTGTTGCAACGCAAACTGCAAATCTGTTCCCTCAGGCATACAGTACTGGCAGCGGAAGTTGCAGCGGTCAATCAAACTGATGCGCAGATAATCAATCGTTTCAGCGGCCATAAGTGCCCAACCCAGTTCCTGACGAACTTGTTCGTGGCGATGTGGCCAATCATTATTCAGGATCTCGACCAAAATCCGTGCTTTTTCTTGACGGGTTCGTTCATACCTAATGGGTTATCCTTAACCGGTTTACTTGGTTCATTCATCCGCCCCATGGGTTATCATCGGGGCATTCAACGGCCATCTAGGTTGGTACACTTCTTTTGGCTCGTTAGCCCCTCAGGGCTGGCTGTGCCCGCGCTGTCCGCCGTGGACTGAGCCGCCGCCGATCGCCCGCCCGCTTCATTCGGTTTGGTCGATCGCGCTTGGTGTCTTCGTTGCCAGCCAACGATTCGCCAGCTCAGGGCCTTCCATTCAGCCGCCGCAATTTATAAATTTTTTAGTCCAATCCTGAGTCCAATCCTGAGTCCAATCTTTCGGACTTTGCGGATTTTTCGGATCAACCAGTTTTCATAACCTAGCGTCGGGCCGCAGCATCCTGCCTTGGCAGTCACGGTAACTGACTGGCCTAGCCCGATCGCCCCTATTGATTTCTTCATCAAAATGGCCGCTGGCAGCGAGGCTGTCCGATATGCTATTCCGTCTACCTTCTCGCTGACGACCCGTGACTACCGAAACCCTATCGCCCACCGTCGCTGCGCCTGACTCCCGAGTCAATCGCCAGTTCATCGCCATTTTGGACTTTGGCTCCCAATATTCCGAACTGATTGCCCGTCGGATTCGCGAAACCCAGGTTTATTCCGAAGTTCTGTCCTATCGCACCTCCGCAGAGCAACTGCGGCAACTTAGCCCCAAGGGCATCATTCTCTCTGGCGGCCCCAGTTCCGTCTATGCCGATGGTGCGCCCCTGTGCGACCCGGAACTCTGGAACCTGGGCGTTCCTGTGCTGGGCGTTTGCTACGGAATGCAGTTGATGGTGCAGCAGTTGGGCGGCCTCGTGGAAGCAGCCGATCGGGGCGAATATGGCAAAGCGGCCCTGTTTGTGGATGATCCCACCGACTTGCTCACCAATGTGGAAGACGGTTCCACCATGTGGATGAGCCACGGCGATTCTTGCACCCAGTTGCCCAGCGGGTTTGAGGTTTTGGCCCACACGGACAACACCCCCTGCGCCGCGATCGCCGATCACCAACGCAAACTCTACGGCGTGCAATTCCACCCGGAAGTGGTGCATTCCGTCGGAGGCGCGGCCCTAATTCGCAACTTTGTTTATCACATCTGCCATTGCCAACCCACCTGGACCACGGAAGCCTTTGTGGAAGAGTCCGTGCGCGAAGTGCGGGCCCGCGTGGGCGATAAGCGGGTGCTGTTGGCCCTGTCGGGCGGGGTTGATTCTTCCACCTTGGCCTTTTTGCTGCACAAGGCGATCGGGGACAACCTCACCTGCATGTTCATTGACCAGGGCTTCATGCGCAAAGGCGAGCCAGAGCGACTGTTGAAGCTGTTCCAAGAGGAATTTCACATTCCCGTGGAATATGTCAACGCCCGTCGCCGCTTCATCAATGCTGTGGATGGAGTTTCCGATCCTGAGCAGAAGCGCAAAATCATTGGCCATGAATTCATTGCCGTCTTTGAAGAAGAATCCACCCGCTTGGGCCCCTTCGATTACCTGGCGCAGGGAACCCTGTACCCCGACGTGATTGAGTCGGCGGACACCAACATGGATCCCAAAACCGGCGAGCGCGTTGCCGTGAAAATCAAGAGTCACCACAATGTGGGCGGGTTGCCAGACAACTTGCGCTTCAAGCTGGTGGAACCGCTGCGGAAGCTGTTCAAAGATGAAGTACGCAAGGTGGGCCGGGCCCTCGGCTTGCCCGAAGAGATCGTGAAGCGGCAGCCCTTCCCCGGGCCGGGCTTGGCCATTCGGATCTTGGGCGAAATCACCGATGAGCGGCTGGATATTCTGCGGGATGCGGATTTGATTGTGCGGCAAGAAATTAACCGCGCCGGCCTTTACAACGACGTTTGGCAGGCGTTTGCGGTGTTGTTGCCCGTGCGTAGTGTGGGGGTGATGGGCGATAAGCGCACCTATGCCTACCCGATCGTGCTGCGGATGGTGACCAGCGAAGACGGCATGACCGCCGATTGGGCCAGGGTTCCCTACGATTTGCTGGAGACCATTTCCAACCGGATTGTGAACGAGGTGGAAGGGGTCAACCGGGTGGTCTATGATGTGACCTCCAAGCCGCCGGGCACGATCGAGTGGGAATAGGGCTGATTAGGGGTTAGCTCGATCGACCTTGATTAATCTCGATTGACCTCGATTCACGGAGCTTGATCGAGATCCCTTGAGGTCGATCGAACCAGGTGCTCTCCAAAGCAAATCCTTCAGCTTAACGAAATTTCCCCAATTAAACCGATCGCCCCCCAATTTCCCCGCTCAATTCGTTGATGCGGGGACGGTTATCCTGTGGAAAACTAAACATTTTCTGTGGAAAACTCGGCCGCTCTTGTGGAAAACTCAGGATTTTTAACCAATTATTAAATCTTCTTTAAACTTCCTTATGGGTGAGTGAGTCCATGCTGTAGGTCAACTGATCACTCTGATAACCGTTGGGTTCCACGTGGATGGTCATGCGCACGGGATGGTAGTGATCGCAAAGGGCTGACTCCACCGCTTCCGTGATGTCGTGGGCCCGGCGCACGTCCTCCGCCTCCACCACCAAATGCATTTCCATAAAGACTTGCCGCCCCAATACGCCCCGTGAGGCGATGTCGTGGCAATTGACCACACCCGGCACGCTCATCACCAGACTGTGAATTTCTTCGGGGGGAACAGCCATGGCATCAATCAACCAAGGCAGGTTCGATCGCAACACATCCCAGCCACTCTTGAACACCAACAGGGCCACGGGGAACGCCAGGGCCACATCCAGCCAGCGCTGTCCCCACCAAACGCCCAATAACCCCCCAATCACGGTCATCGTGATCCATACGTCACCCATGGTGTGGCGAGCGTCGGCTAGCAGAATGTTGCTGTGGAGCTTTTGGCCCCAATGGCGTTCGTAGAGGGCCACCAAAATATTGATCCCCAACACCAGCACGGTCAGCCCGATCGCAGGGCCGGAGACGTTCACGGCCTCGCCCTGGCCGGTTAATCGCTCGATCGCCCCTTGCGTAATTTCAAAGCAAGCCACTCCCAAAAACGCAGCGATCCCCAAGGCTCCCAGGGCTTCGTATTTTTGGTGACCGTAGGGATGTTCCCGATCGGGGCGAGGATCGGCGAGCTGGCTGGTGACCAACCCCAGCACATTACTGGCGCTGTCCGTCACGCTGTGCAGGGCATCGGCCAACAGGCTCAGGGAACCGGTGGCCCAACCCACGAGGGCTTTGATCACCAACACCAAAAGATTCAGCAGCAGCGTCAGCCACAGGATATACCGAATCTTTCGCTGACGTTTATCGGGGCTAAGGAAACTGGCAGAGGCAGACATGGTGTTAGGCGGTGGTCAAGCCAAGGGACCGCGAGGGAGGTTGAAAAAGGATTGATGCTTTTGGGCATCACTTTTGCGTATTGCTTCTGGGCATTACTTCTGGGCATTGCTTCTGGGCATCAAGACTCATCAGAGTGACTGGATGCATCGAGGGCGGGGCGATCGGGAGCAGATTCAACATCCAACTTTTTCGCCCGTTGTTCTTGGAATTGTTGCCAAATGCCAGCAGACCAAAACGACACCAGGGCGATCGCAAACCAGTTCACGCGATCGTTAGAAGCGCCCAGGGCCACCGCTGGCCAAACGTAGGGAGCAACGAATTGCAACAGGGCGATCGTGCCAAACAAACCCCAACCCAATTGGCCATAGCGTTGCCAAATCCAGATGCCTGCGAGGGCCGCTAGGATGGGCATCCAACCATAAAGGAACTGCAAACCAGCATCGAGCGTTTCCATGAGCCTTGTCAGTGATTGGAAAGATGGGGTGTTTGGCAACTTGTTGGTTGGCAACTTGTTGGTTAGTGACTTGTTGGTTAGTAACTAGTCTATTGTCAGCTAGTTCATCGGTAACTCATTCACAAGTGCAAACTCAGAATAAATCACCATCAATTCAGCGCCAGTTCAGTGTGAATTAACTGATGTGAATTAACTGATTTGCCAGCCAATTATCTTTCTGGTGAATGAGTTTGGCTGATTAACTAGAAGACCAACCAGAAGATTAACTAGAAAACCAACCAGACAACCAAAAACCAACCAGAAAACTAGCCCGAAAACTGGTAGGCAAACTGTGTTTTAGTAATCGCCTTCGGGTCATACCAATCGGTGAGGGCTTGGAGTCCATCAAACAGTTTTTTGGCCCGGAGAGCGCTGCGGGCGGAGAAGTTTTCCGCGTCTTCTCCGTAAGCAAAAGAAAACTCAACCACTGAAGGCTGCTTTTGGCGATCGGGGTCTACATACCAGGCGGTGAGGGCCACTTCTGCATCCTGTTTGCCAAAGTCAATGATCGCCCCGCGTTGCACAAACTCTTTGGCAACAAACTGATTCACAACGGTCAAGGGTTTGCTGGCCGATAGCTCCAGGGAATCAACCCCCGGGAAGTTGGTGGCCAAGTCCCCGATCGTTGTCCAATTTGCTGATTCCACAACGGCACTCGTGGAATGGGAAAACTGACTGCGGAAGGGGGGAACAATGTCCTCTTCAAATTTGGTTTCGCCCTTGAGCGTGGGGGTGGAAACATCTGCACCCCAGGCAATGTAGCGATCGGGCGATCGATACTTCAGCATCACCTTCGTGCGGGCGGGTTTGCCAGCCTTCAGTTCCACCCGACGGCGCACGATGTAGCCGGTGTCGAGCAGGTCATGTTCTGGTGTGTCCAAAAACACCACTTCTCGCTTCACCAATTCGCTGAGTTCGCCTGTCACCTTCAGACCCAAACCTTCTGCGAGGTTGCGCACAACTAACCAAAATCGATCGACTCCAGCCGCTCGATCGGTAAATTGATTAGCCTGCAAAATTACTTTGTATTCACGAGATGCAACACAAGACATGGGCAAGCCTTCTAGAAAGTAGCGTTCTGGGGAGGGGAAGCATTGGGGCGATCGGGGCCATCAGGGAAATTACCTATGGATCGATCGCCTATCAGAATCGGTGCTGATCAATACCTGAGATGGCTGAAAATACCTCGGTGATCACTCAGACTACCGTTCCTTATCCTTCATAACCCAAATTCTTTGAAAAGGAAGACTCAAGTTCATGAACTGTCACTCAGAATTGCTCCATCATGGCTTCGTAACTGCTAATCATTGCCGTTTGCTGGTAACCATGATTGCGATTCATTCGTGACAGCAACATTGCAAGCATGAACCAGCGATCATCGACTCGTGACTAGCGCCTTGATCGCCAGCCATTTACTAGTGATTAACTTGCCAATGATTTGCCAATGATTTATTCATTATTTGCCATTGGCCAACCCGCTTGTTTGCTATTCATTGCTAATTGCTAAAAATAGACATGGCCTCAGCCTCATCCGTTTCGCTTTGAGATTGGGGTTTACGACCTAAGAGCCAATAGGTGGTCATCATGCCGCGTCCTTTGACTTCCAGTTCACCGCGCGGCTCTAAGAGGAATTCTTGGCGCAAAATTTCGTAAACCGCTTCGGTAACCTGAATTTTGCCGGGTTCCCCCTGGGTTTCCATGCGGCTGGCCACGTTCACCGTGTCGCCCCACAGGTCGTAGGCAAATTTCTTGATGCCAATCACCCCGGCCACCACGGAGCCGGTGTTGATCCCAATCCGAATTTGGAAAGGCTTGCCACTGGGGGTGGTGAATTTGGAGATGGCCGCTTGCATGTCCAAGGCCAGTTGGGCCACGGCTTGCACATGGTCGGGCTTGGGGACGGGCAAGCCGCCCACGGCCATGTATTCATCCCCGACGGTTTTGATTTTTTCGAGGTCGTGGTTTTCGGCCAGTTGGTCAAAGGTGGAGAAGATTTGATTGAGGAGGTTCACCAGCTCGATCGGGCGCATTTGGGCAGAAACGGGCGTGAAACCAACCAAATCGGCAAACAGAATGGTTGCTTCGGCATATTGTTCCGCCAAGGATCCTTCGCCCTGTTTGAGTCGCTCGGCAATCGCCTTGGGCAAAATGTTCAACAACAGGCGATCGGACTTTTCTTGCTCCATCACCAGGGCTTCTTCCGCCTGTTTGCGCTCGGTGATGTTTTGGATTGTGCCTTCGTAATACAGCAGTCGCCCATCCCCATCAAACACCGTGCGGGCATTTTCGGAAACCCAAAAGGTATCGCCATCGCGATCGAACACTTGCGACTCAAAGTTATAGATCGTGCCTCGATCTGCAATGACCGTGAGGAAGCTGCCCCATCGTTCTGGATCTACATAGAATCGGCGGGTGCGGTTTAAGCCCAAGGGGCCGAGCATTTCCTCGATCGAGTCAAAGCCAAACATCTTGGCCAAGGATTGGTTACCCCCCAAAAACTGACCATGGGGGGCGCACTGAAAAATCCCTTCCACCGCGTTTTCCACAATGCTGCGGTAGTTTTCTTCGGCCCGTTGCAAGGCCTCTTCCATTTGCTTGCGATCGGTCACATCCCGGGCCATCGCCAGGAAAATTTTCTGGCCTTGGGATTCGCGCATTCCCACCCGGGTTTCCACGGGCAAAGTGCGGCCGCTCTTGCAGCGATACATGCCTTCTACGGTCACGGGTTGCCCCGGTTTCATCATGGCCCAGATTCGATCGTGCTGATCCAAGGAAGCCAGGGTGTCGATCGCCCGCACATTCATTTGCAGCAACTCCGCCTTGGAGTAGCCCAACACGGTGCAAACCTGTTGGTTCGCATCCAAAATCTGCCCATGCACGTCATGCACCAACATCAGGTCGCCGCTGGCCTGTTCCGTCAGCATTCGGAATTGGGCTTGGCTTTCACTGAGGGCCTGTTCCGCCTGTTTGCGCTGGGTGATGTTGTCCGTAATGCAAAGCAGATATGCCACGCCTCCGTTGGGATCAAACAGCGGCACTTTCACCGTGCGCAACACCAGGGATTCATTGGGCCCAGTCACCTGCTCTTCGGGAATTTCCAGCTCGCGCCGTTCTTCCACGGCCTGCACGTCCTGTTCCAGGATGGTGGTGGCTCGCTTAATGGGAAACAAATCATCGGCGTTTTTGCCCAATGCCCGATCGCGCGGAATGCCAAAGAGCTTTTCGCTGGCTCGATTCCAGAGCACAAACCGGAAATTCTGCCGCACATCCTTGACATAAACCGCCAACGGAATATGTTCAATGATGCCGTCGATGAAGCGCTTGGCCCGCAGCACCTCGGCAATCAGCCGCTTGCGCTCGGTGATGTCTCGAATCGCCAGAACGGCACTGGTTTGGTTGTGGTTGGGTGCGCCGTCGGGATCCGGTAGCGTCACATTAGACCAAGCAATTTCCAGGGAATAGCGATCGCCTGCTGAGTTGTGAAATTCATAAGCCGTGTTGCCCGAACCGATTTCCAACGCCCGGGTGACCGGATGCAGAGGTGCGGGCAGTTGTTTGCCACGATGGATCAGAGGCAAGCAGTCAATTAAATCTTGGCCAATGACTTGCTCATGGGACTGCTGGACTAACCGCTCAAAGGCAGGATTACACCATTGCACCTTGCCCGCTGGATCCGTCCAAACGAGGGCATCGCGTACGGAGCCAAGAACCGTTTCCAGCTTCTCTAGGGTCGATCGCAACTCATCGCGGGACACCTCCAACAGCGCCAAGGCCCGCCGCCGCTCCATTTCCTCCAGGCGCTGTTGGGAATAGCGCAGGTCTTCTTCTAGGCCTTTGTAGTCCGTGATGTCATGGACTACCAACAGGGCGCATTCCATTCCGTGGAGGTAGAGCAACTCCGCCGACAGCAGCACCGTGCGGATATCTCGGCCCTTAGTGCGGACTGGAATTTCCTGGTTGCGGATGCTGCTGCCCCGTTGCAGGGCCTGCATCACGGCCAGGCGATCTTCCGCTCGCAGCCAGATGTTGAATTCCATGCTGGCAAAGCCCATCATTTCCTCGAAGCTATAGCCAAAAATGTCGAGGAAACTGTCGTTGAAGTCCAAAACACAACTGTTATCCAGTTGCATCAGACAAATGCCGCTGGGGCTGGCGTAAAAGATTTTGGAAAACTTGGTTTCGGAAAGGCTGAGGGCGCTGGTGCGTTCACGGATGCGTTCTTGGAGGGTGTCCCGATCGCGCTCAAAGGCCGCCATGGCCGCCCGCAACTCCCGCATCATCAGCCGCACTTGGCGGGCCGCTTCATCTAGCTCTCGTAGTCCCGTGGGTTCAATGGGCCCCGTAATGTGACCGCTGGCCATGGTTTGGGCCGTTTGGGCAAACCGGGCTAAGGGCTGCTCAATCAGCCGCAGCAACAACCAGGCCACACCCAGGGCACAGCCCAGGGAAAGGAAAAGAACGGCGACGGTGAGGGCATTGCTACCCGGATCGCTGAGGCTATCGATCGGGGCGGCCACCAACACCACCCAGTTAGGTAAATTCGGATTCTTCAGGGGTTGGGCCCAAAGGCGATAGGTTTGGTTGCCCAGGCGAATTGTGGTCGATCGCTCCCCATCCCACTGTTCCAAGGGGCCGCTGGCCTGCTGCCAACGCTCCAACAACAGGGGCCAGCGATTGCGGGCTGACGGCTGACCGGCCTGGGTCGATCGCTCACTCAGGGCCAACAGTTGCCCCGATCGATCCACCACCGCCACATCCACATCCCCCAATTGGGCCAGTTCCACCCCCAACGGTTGCAAAGACACCGCCGACACCGACACCCCCAAGCGCCGGCCATCGGCCCCCACCACCGGCTCCGCGATCGCCGCGATCGGGGTTGCCGTCTGTTCGCTCAGGGGCCACAGAAACCAAGTGGGCCGGCCCGCCAAGGTGGCTGCCCGAAACCAAGCCTCCCGCTCGATCGCAAAATCGCCCTGGCTGCGCAGCAGACCCGATCGATCTCCTTGGCTGTTGGTGTTGTAAATGGCCAGCCCCTGATTCGGTTTCGGCGGCGCAGCCCACAGCAGCAAAGATCCCGTTTCCGTGCGCTCCACCGCCGTCAGGGCCCCATTGTCTCGGCCAAAGGCCGCAAATCGCAGGGACCGCGACCGCTGGGACTGTTGCCACAGCCAACGCTCCAGGTCTTGGGGACTTTGGGCCCACTGGCCCCAGCGGGCCCCATCGCCCAAGGATTGATTAAGCTGAATTGCACCTTGCAAGTGGCTCACCAGTCGATCGCTAGCCCGGGCCCCCAACACCTGCTGCCATCGTTGGGCCGTGCGATCGCTTAAATCGCGCACCTGCCAGCCGTAGATCCCTTGGCTAATCACCAACGCCACCCCCACCGGCAGCACCACCCCCAGCCCCAGCAGCCAACGCAACGACAACCGCCTTGGGCTGCCGCCGATGCCATCGCCTGTCTGTCCTCCCACCAAACCCATTCGCTTCGTTCCTTTGTGGCCGTTGGGCAACCCGATCGCGCGGCCCCAACCCCTTTTATCAGGCTTTGGTCAGCCCATCAGCCTCGCTGCGTCCAGTTTGTCCTGCGCTCATGTCCTAGCTTAATCAACAAAATCATCAATCCAATATCACCACCTTGATCGCCACTTCGATCTCCACCCCGATCGACATCCCGATCGACAAAAAAGGAGGATGTCCCCATGGAACATCCCCACCATTATCTTCAAATTGTTTCAGATCCCCGGATTTCAACGAAAAGGATCCAGAAATTGAGTTTCCAAACCTGCTTCGAGGCGGGTTTCTATCTGTTTCCTCAGCCTAGTCTCGAACCAGCTTCGAGGCCAGAATTCAGAACGCTTACAGACCCACACCCACCAGCGTCTTTTGGGTCAAACGCTCATAGGCCGCCCGCATCTTCAGACCCGTCAGCACTTGGAACAGACCCGAACCATTGTTCGAGCCGGGGTAGTCACGGTGCTTCAGCAACAGCTCCGTCATTTCGCCGTAGTACTTCGCAGAGGTGTTGCTCAGGTGGCTCTCTACGTAGATCATTTCTTCGAGATTCTCGAACTGGCCATCCACTTCCAGCACCGAAACTTGGTTGCCGTAGTAGGTGTCAGGCCCATAGAACAGCTTCATGCCGGGGTAAGAGCAGGTCAGCTTGCGGCCGCAGGGAGTCCAGTGGATCGTGGAGCCTTCATCAAACAGATACACCGGCTCGAATCCTTCAACACCCGTGCGCTGCATCATCCGCACCCGCAGGATCTTGCGCTCTTCGTCGTTGGCAATCAACTGCGTCGGCAGAATTTGCAGCACCACATCGGCGTGGGTCTTTTGCGGGTCAATGTAAGCTTCAAAGTCCGGACGACGGGCCTCGATCGCGGTCAGCACATCCTCATAGGTGTGACCCCGTTCAGCCATGTCGCGTTGAATCTTCCAAGCGATTTTCACCTCATCGCTGATATCGAGGTAGACGCTAAAGTCCAACAGACTGCGAACGCGCTCGTCATAGAGCGGGTGCAAGCCCTCAATCACCACAATGTGGTTGGGGTGTACCACTTCCGGCGGATCGATCAGGCCGGTTTCGTGGTTGTAGATGGGCTTATTGATGGTTTCGCCATTCTTAAGGGCTTTGATCTGCTCATACATCAGATCAAAGTTATTGGCTCTCGGATCCAGAGCCGTCACACCCGCTTCCTTACGTTGCTTGCGGTCTAGACTGTGGTAATCGTCCAGACAGATCACGGTCATTAACTCTGCGCCGAACAAGTCTTCTAGGCGACGCAAAAAGGTCGATTTACCGCACCCGGAATCGCCGGCCACACCAATTAAGACGACGCGATCTGGCTTGCTGGTCATAAGTTTCCTCTATATCACTAGACACTTTGGCTGGGATGTGTGGCGTGCTCGGCAGCGAACAACGCCTAAGAAAATCCCTGCAATTATCGCAGTCAATTGATGCACGATCAAAGCGACTCGATCAAAATCATGCACGACATCGGGTCTGCGCTCTATTTGGCATGAACCCCAAGGGCATGAATTACACCGAGAACCGTTGCTTTGGGAAATGAATCGGCCATTGATGATCTCCAAAGGAGAGGGCAGCAAGTGCTGATTCGAGACCCCAATGAAGCGGCCATTGACCTGTCGCGATCGCTGCGACCAGCGATGTGCAGGGCCGGGGCCGATCGAACTGTTTCGTCAATTGCTGGGTGACCGTTGCGAAGTTACCGTTGCGAAATAACGAAACCGCGATCGGTCATCAACGCATTACCGGAAGCAGGGCATTGCCGAAAGGCATTACCGGAAGCCGGTTACCAGGGGATTGGTGACCAAAGGATTGCTGGAAACCAGTGCTCCCCAAGCAACTTCCGCAAGCGTTAACCGCAACGTTGCGATCGCACAAGTTGTTTAACGAGCACGTTGTCTAAAATTAATAGTTCGTTAAGTATTTTTACCAAGCGAACCGTCAGTAGCGTATCAGACTGATATCGTTCGTGCAAGTTTAGGTTAATGGGGGTCTTGCCTGGCCGATCGCCCCATTCTTTACCTGGCCAGCGAGCTGCCATTGCCCCCGCAAGCGCAACCGTTTCTCGAATCCCAGCGAAGGCCTTGCATCAGAGGGGCTAAAATCTTTGCAGATCGAAACCCACTCCTAAACGTTGATTAGAGTCATAGCAAGTCATGTATAGTCCCAGTGCAGCCGGGAGCGCCAGCAACACAACTGCCGGAAACCGCGTATTTCGTTACGAAGTAACCGGGTTACGTCAAAGCAGTGAATCCGATAAAAACGGTTACGCGATTCGCAAGAGTGGCAGCGTGTTCTTTAACGTGCCCTACAGCCGCATGAATGATTTCATGCGTCGCATCGCTCGGCTCGGGGGCAAAATCGTCAACATTGTGGCGGTGACCGTGGATTCGGGCCATGATGGCTTGACCCCAGCCGCTCCGGTGGCCGCCGCCGCCGCTCCGGAACCGACCCCTAGTGCTCCGGCCGAGCCGCCCGCCGCCGTCAGCCATGAGCATATTTTCCCCACTAATGTACCGGTCAACACCTACAAGCCCAAAAATCCCTTCACGGGCAAGGTGATTTCCAATGAAGGTCTGGTGCGCGAAGGTGGCGAAGGGGTGGTGCAACACATCACCTTTGACCTGAGCGGCGGCAACCTGCGCTATTTGGAAGGCCAAAGCATCGGTATTATCCCGCCCGGAACGGACAAGAACGGCAAACCCAACAAGCTGCGTTTGTACTCGATCGCCTCGACGCAGCATGGTGACTTGCTCGATGACAAAACGGTTTCCCTCTGTGTTCGCCAATTGGTTTACACCAACGAAGCGGGCGAGCGGGTTGAAGGGGTTTGTTCCACCTTCCTTTGCAACGTGAAGCCCGGCGATGACGTGACCATCACGGGGCCCGTGGGCAAGGAAATGCTGTTGCCCGTGGATCCGAGTGCCAACATCATCATGATGGGGACTGGAACCGGGATTGCACCGTTCCGCGCCTTCCTGTGGCGGATGTTTAAGGAAAACAACCCGGATTACCAATTCAAGGGTCTTGCTTGGCTGTTCTTTGGTGTGGCTTATACCGGCAACGTCCTGTACAAGGACGATCTGGAAAAAATGCAGGCGGAAAACCCTGACCACTGCCGGATCACCTACGCCATTTCCCGGGAACAGAAGAACGCCCAAGGCGGCAAGATGTACATCCAAGACCGCATTAAGGAAAATGCGGATGAGCTGTGGGCGTTGGTGCAACAACCCAATACCCATGTTTACATCTGCGGTCTGCGCGGTATGGAGCCGGGCATTGATGAGGGGATGTCGGCGGCCGCGTCTAAGTTTGGTGTGAACTGGGCGGATTATCAGAAGCAGATGCGCAAGGAAGAGCGCTGGCACGTGGAAACCTACTAAACCTTGAGGATTCAGCTCCTACCCCGGTTTTGGGCTGGAATGGCTGAGTTGGTTTAGAGATTGCCACGAAATTGAGGGGGCCGTTGCGATCGCGACGGCCCCTTTGTATTGGGTATTGTATTGGGTATTGAGTTTGATTGGCTTTGGGTTGAATGGGCGTTGAATGGCGAGTGCAAGCTCTACCAATTCAAGCTCTACCGACTCAAGCTCTACCAATTCAAGCTCTACC